>JBGTJY010000104.1:0-3324 GCA_041744855.1 Candidatus Hydrogenedentales bacterium | reverse complement strand
CCGGAGTGGTAGAATATACGGCTGGCATGGTGGGGAAAGTCCTCTCTCGCCTGGCGTCGTAAACGCGGAAGGTTTCACCTGGCGTGCGATTCCGGTCGAATTTCCGAAATTGCTCGGCTCGGGGTTCAGCGAGCATACGTTTCCGGCATGATTTGCGCACATCGTTTGTTTATCGTTTAATGGTTCCATTGCTGAAATGAAAAACCTCAAGAATGCAAAGACCGAACTCGAGCAGCGCCTCGAAGAGGAAATGCGCCGCGACAGCGAAGCCGCGCAGCCCGAGACGCGCCTTGAGCCCGAGGGTTCGAACGGCGGCGAGGAAGTCGTCGCCGCTGAAATCGCGGATGCCGAATCCGCCGAAAGCGCGCCGCTATCGCCCATCGAAAAGTTGCAACACGAACTCGAGCAGGCGCGCGACCAGAACCTGCGTCTACGCGCCGAATTCGACAACTACCGCAAGCGCATGGCCCGCGAAAGCGACCGGCAACGAAAGCGCGCGGCGGAATCCGTAATCATGGATTTGCTGCCGATCGTCGACAATCTTCGCCTGGCCATGCAACACGCGGACGACACCTCGGGCGGCCTCTACCAGGGAATCGAGATGGTCTCGAAACAATTGGTGGACGCGCTCGATCAACACGGCATGAAAGCGATCCCGGCGGTCGGACAACCCTTCGACCCGCGCGTGCACGAGGCAGTAACGCAGGTCGCGTCCGACGAGTATCCACGAGACACCGTCGCGCAGGAATTTCAACGCGGCTTCATGCTGGGCGATCAGGTATTGCGGCCCAGCCGGGTGGCGGTGTCAACCGGATCGAGCGGGAAGGCAGAATAAGCGGCAATGCCGCGCAAGCAGAGAAAGCCGCGCAAGCAGAGTAACCTGTTGAAAACTTTTCGCGCATCGCGCGCAGCGGATGCGGTACGGAGGAGCTAGACCATGGGTAAAGTGATCGGGATTGACCTCGGCACGACCAATTCGTGTGTCGCGGTCATGGAAGCGGGCGCGCCGGAAGTCATCGCGAATTCCGAAGGCAGCCGGACGACGCCGTCGGTGGTGGCGTTCACGAAAGACGGCGAACGTCTCGTCGGCACGGTCGCGAAACGTCAGGCCGTCACCAATCCGCTGAACACGATCTTTTCGATCAAGCGCTTCATGGGCCGCCGTTTCGACGAAACCTCGGCTGAGCGCTCCCTCGTCCCGTATAAAGTTAGTCCGACGAAATCCGGCGATTGCCAAATCGAGCTTCAAGGCAAGTCGTATCGTCCGCCCGAGATTTCCGCCATGATCCTCCAAAAAATGAAGGAGACCGCGGAATCGTATCTCGGCGAGTCGGTCACGCAAGCCGTCGTCACCGTTCCCGCGTATTTCAACGACGCCCAGCGCCAGGCGACCAAAGACGCCGGCAAAATCGCCGGCCTCGACGTGTTGCGCATCATCAACGAACCGACGGCCGCCGCGCTCGCGTATGGCCTCGACAGCAAGAAGAACGAACGCGTCGCCGTGTACGATCTTGGCGGCGGGACCTTCGACATCTCAATCCTCGCGATCGGCGACGACAGCTTTGAAGTGCTCAGCACGAATGGCGACACGCACCTCGGCGGCGACGACTTCGACGAGGCCGTGATCACGTGGATCGCGAAGGAATTCCTGAAAGACAACGGCATCGATCTGCGCAAAGACCCGATGGCGCTGCAACGGCTGAAAGAGGCCGCCGAAAAAGCGAAGTGCGAGTTGTCCACGGCGATGACCACCGAGATCAATCTGCCGTTCGTGACCGCCGACGCGTCGGGGCCGAAACACCTCAACTACTCGTTGACGCGCGCCAAACTCGAACAACTGTGTGACGACCTCCTTCAGCGCACCAAAAAGCCCTGTTCTCAGGCGCTCGAAGACGCGCACCTAAAGCCATCCGACATCGATGAGGTGATCCTCGTCGGCGGCATGACGCGCATGCCCGCGGTCGGCGAAATCGTCAAAGGCATCTTCGGCAAAGAACCGCATCGCGGCGTGAATCCCGACGAAGTCGTCGCGCTCGGCGCGGCCATTCAAGGCGGCGTACTCGCCGGCGACGTCAAGGACGTCCTGCTGCTCGACGTGACGCCGTTGTCGCTTGGCATCGAAACGCTCGGCGGCGTCAGCACAAAGCTCATCGAGCGCAACACGACGATCCCGGTCAACAAGCGGCAGATATTCTCGACGGCGTCCGACAGCCAAACCGCGGTAACCATTCACGTGTTGCAAGGCGAACGCGAGATGGCCTCCGACAACCGTACGCTGGGCCGCTTCAATCTCGAGGGGATTCCGCCCGCGCCGCGTGGCATTCCGCAAGTCGAAGTGACCTTCGATATCGACGCGAACGGCATCGTGCACGTTTCGGCCAAAGACCTCGCTACGAACAAAGAACAACGCATCCGGATCGAGTCGTCCAGCGGGTTGTCCGAATCCGAAATCCAGAAAATGGTTCGCGATGCCGAAGCGCACGCGGAAGAGGACAAAGAAAAGAAACACGAAATCGAAGCGCGCAACCAAGCCGATTCGCTCGTCTATGCCACGGAAAAAACCTTGCGCGAACAGGCGGACAAGATCGGCGACGACGTCCGCAAGCCGACGGAGGAAGCGCTCGAAGCCGCGAAAAAAGCGCTCGCCGGCGGCAGCACGGCGGAAATCGAAGCCGCGGCGCAACGCTTGCAAGAGCATGCGCACAAACTCGCGGAAGCGATGTATGCCGCAGCGGCCGCGCAGCAGGCCTCCGCGGGCGCCCCATCGGGCAACGGCGACGGGAATTCGCACGCGGATCAGCCTGACGACGACTCCGTCGACGCAGAATTCACCGTGGTGAATGACGACGACGACAAGGCGGGCCGACAATAATCATGCATAACGATCGAATCATGCCTAACGCGATCCGGCACTCGGGGAAATAGCTGAGTGGTGGCGACCGACTTCTACGAAATACTGGGTGTGCCGCGGGGGGCTTCGGAGGACGAAATCCGCAAGGCCTACCGCAAGCTCGCGCACATGTATCACCCGGATAAAACCGGCGGCGACAAACAGGCCGAGGACAAACTCAAGCAAATCAACGAGGCCTACGACGTCCTCAAGAATAAAGACAAGCGGGCGAACTACGACCGCTTCGGCACGGCGAACGTGGGCAGCGGGTTTGGCGGCGGCGGCGCGGGTGGGTTCGGCGGATTCGAAGCGTCCGGCTCGCCGTTTGACGATATCTTCGACGCATTCTTCGGCGGCGGTGGCCGAACGGGCCGCGGTGGACGCACGGTCACCCCGGGCAGCGATCTCGAATACCGCACGCGCCTGACCCTGCG
>JBGTJY010000103.1:0-4059 GCA_041744855.1 Candidatus Hydrogenedentales bacterium | reverse complement strand
GATCTGAGCGACGTGCTCAACCGCTCCCCGTCGGCGACGGCAAACCATTTCAGTCCGCCTTCGAACCGTTCAAAGTACGCGTTTTCGACTCCGTAGTCCTTGGGCTGCAACGCGCGCGTCGGTGGATTATCGCGGATGGCCGCGAGCGCTTCGGCCTCGATCTCGCTGGAATTCTGGCGGGCGTCGAGACGGGCCTGATCGAGTGGATCGAAGTAGCGGTGAGTTTCGCGGTTGAAATGCCGTGCATCGACAACTGGATCGCCTTGGACACGCCGCGGCTCGATACCCGGCAGAGCGTGACGGAACTCTCGCGTCGGCCCACAGCAAATGCGCCGCAGCGAACATTCAAGGCATTCGCGATGGGCGAGTGCAGGTTTGGTTCGTTGCGCGATGCCGCGTTCGCGCTCGTGACGCATTTTCGAGATGGGCAGTTGCGCGCGCCGGAATGGCCGTAGCGAGTGGCCCGTTGTGAGCCGTCGAATGACGCCCGCGGCAAGGTGGGACAGGCGCTTGTCCAGCAACCACGGCAAGAGGATATTGTCCGCCGGATGTTGGTGAAGCGTATCGCGCGAAAGCAGGATCTTGATCGCGCGGCCCGCGAATCCGGGACTCCGCGCATACAATTTTTCGGCAAGGTCGAGAGACGCCGGAATATACCCTTGATGATCGCCGTGCTCCTGAGCCGGATTGATCACGTGCGCCCACGCGGATTGGTCCAACGCGCAAAAGGGTACGCCGTAAACAGCAATGTCTAACCCGCGATGCGTGCCAGCTCGAACCAATCGATCGGTACGCTGAAGCGCTTGAACACTCTGTTCACGGCTCCGACTTGAGTGGTGCGTCAGGAACGCATCATGACAGCACAGTGCGGCGGCTTTTGTACCATTCGCGGTCCATTGATCGACTACTGCGTCTACGTCTCGTTCGAAATTTGACTGAACGGCAAGTTGCACGCGAATGGGGAGTTGCGATTCACGACATGCCTTTTGCCACGCGTCCAACCGAGCGGCATCGGGCCGTGCCGGAGCGAGAAGCACATCCGCCAGACCGGCATCGCGCAACGGACCCAACTTCGGCGGCGGATTGATGCACGGTGTGCGGAGCGATAGCGAGACTCCTGACTGCGCCCCCCAATGGAGCAGTTCCCGGAGAATCGAATAGTCGTCTCCATCAACGAGGACATCGACCTTCAACGCACCATGCGCCAGCCGCAGGTGTTCAATCCAGCGCTGCACGTCTTCGAGTTCGAGCGAGTCGCCGTGCCGGTTGCGCGCGCACACGATCCCGCGCACGGATGGAAGCCCGTCTCTCGTTGGAATCGCAGTCTTGGGGGCGTTCACGGCGCCAGGAGTTGCTCGAGTTCGGCCACGGGAAGGCCCGCGGATTCGTGGAAACGACCCGACTCGATGCCTTGAGCGTAGGCCTTGAGCCAGCGCATGGCCTCCTCTTCACCAACGGCCGTCGAGAGGCCTAGGAGCAAGTGTTGCGGGTCTTCCGGCGCGAGACGGAAATTAGCGTTCCCAGCGGGCCAACTCGCGCCGGCGATTTGCGCGACGAACTTCGCCGGCGTGACCCGGCGCAACAAGCGCTTGCAAGTGACGAGCATCGTTCGCGGCTTGCCTGCACCCGGCCGCGTCGCTACGAAGTCGCCAATGACGAGTTGCGCAACATCGATCGCCTGGCCGGATTTGAAGTCGAATGTTCGGCCTATGGTTTCGATAATGGAACGGCGAACCAAATCCGTATCCGCACGGGAGAAGGCCTGGCGCGTTGCGTCGTTGACGATGAGGAGCGGCCCACGCGCGACCGCGAGCTCCTGATATCCACTCGGCCAGCGCGTGAGATACACGAAGACTTCGCGCCCGCGCCCTTGCCGCCGGTGCCGATCCGGCAGATAGACGTTGCCACTGCGTAATGGTGCGATCACGCCGTGCCCATCGCGCTGGTGCAGCAATTGCAGATGTTGAAACTGGGACTTGAGCGAGGTCGAAAATTCCTCATGGTTTTTCGCCGCAACGAGGCATAGCGACATGGCACGTTTGGCCGAAGACGTGCAATCCAGCTTGAATACAAATCGATCGGCCTTCTCCTGCACGAGCTCGAATTTTATCGCGGATATCTGTGCCGCGCCGAAAGCGTCGCGCATGCTGGGCTTAATCAGGAGATCCTTCGTATCGAGCATCCGCTCGACGGCATTCGAAAATGTCTCGAGTGAATAAAACCGTTTGAGTTCTTTGCCGGAAGCGTCATAGGTAGGCGCTAAACTCGACCAGCGCACACGGAGGGGCGCCTCGGGCCGGCCAGCGGCGTGTCGAGCAGCGGCGTGCCGAGCAGCAACTTGCCCATTCTTGGCCCCGGGCACCGCAGCGGGTTTCTTCGAACGCGGTTTGGGATTGAAACGTTTCATGAGATTGAGTAACAGTAGCAAGAATTCAGGGGCGATTGCAGCCAAAGCCTACGATTTCTCGCCGCGAATCGCGGATCATGGGAACATTTGAGCCCCAGTTCTAATCATGCTGAATAGCTTTAGCAGTTTTGACCGCGACGTTAACGTAATTCTAATTATTTTTCATTGACCCGCACAACAACCTGTGTTACGGTATTCCTGCCACCCGAGGTTGATTACGTTCCATCCGATGACGAGCCACCACGGCTCCGCGTGTCGATGGACGTAGCTTCCGCGAAGCGACTGCGAACGAACATTATCTTTGGGCAACGTGTGCCGCATCGCGAAAGGAGGACAAGAGGCAGCGGCAGTTTTTGGGTACGTTCGCTTTCAGGGCCGCGCGGAACTTCGACCAAAGGACGTGCTGGAGAACGAATGAATAAACAGTTTCAACAATCGAAGAATCTCAAAGGAGTCATACAAACTATGCGCAACAAACGAGGCTTTACCCTCATCGAGTTGCTGGTGGTAATCGCGATCATCGGTATTCTGGCCGCGATTCTGCTTCCTGCGCTCGCGAGGGCACGTGAGGCTGCTCGCCGCGCAAGCTGTGCGAACAACCTCAAGCAAATGGGCTTGTCCCTGAAGATGTATTCGAACGAATCCAAAGGCGAGAAGATGCCCCGTTCGGCTTACTACTACCAAGAAGAAGTCGACTGTAACGACGCGAACTATCCCCCCGACGGCGAAGGCCCAGAGACGGGCAACTTCTTCTTCATGTTCAGCCCGGACGACATGTATCCGGAATACTTGCCGGACATGGCAGTGCTTATCTGCCCGTCCGATGCGGGTACCACGGAAGACGAACTGACGAACCCGGCGACGGGCCTGATCGACATCTATCGCAAGTGCGATCAAGGCGGCCGTGGCTGGAACCTGACGCACGCCAGTTACGTCTACCTTGGCCACGCGTTCGAAAAGTGCGACAACACCGACCCGACCGGCCTCACGCTTGTGGCGCCGAACACGTCGCTCGGTACCATCGCGTTGTTCTGCGCGGATGACGTGGCAGCCGGCTTCACGGTTCCCGATCTGTGCATTCAGTTCTCCGCGTGGTTCGACATCGTCGCCGTCGGGCAAGTCGCCAACCCCACCGGCTTCATCAGCGTCGTCGACGAGGACTATGACCTCACGCAGATGGAAACGGCTGGCCTCGCTCCGACCTTCGATCCCGCAGGGCTCGCCGGCGGCTTCATCGGCAACGGCAACACGAACACGTTGTTCCGCTTGCGTGAAGGCATCGAGCGTTACCTGATCACGGACATCAACAACGCGGGCTCGGGCTACCTTGGCCAGAGCGAACTTGTGATTATGTACGATCAGGGTTCGACCTTCGTCGAAGGCTTCAACCACGTGCCGGGCGGCTCGAACGTCCTGTACCTTGATGGTCACGTTGACTTCATCAAGTATCCGGGCGAACCGCCACTGGTGTCGAACAACATGTGGATCACGCAGTGCATCCAGACCGATCCGTGATGCATCGCAAATCCGCTTAAGCGAAATTAAGCGAACCCCCCGGTTTCCGATGGAGACCGGGGGGTTTCCTTTTTCGATCACGCGTTGAGCGATACGACCCCTGCTGGGCAGCGAATCTCCGCATCAAGGGAGCTGAC
>JBGTJY010000102.1:0-1821 GCA_041744855.1 Candidatus Hydrogenedentales bacterium | reverse complement strand
GGCTGGGACTATCAACCCTACCGCGTCCGCGCCATCGTCGCCCTCGACCTCCCCGGCGGCATCGCGGAACAGGCGAACAACCAACTTCCAACGTACCTCCAGCGCCGCGTCGTCGCTGCCATCGGTCCCGTGTGGTCGTTCAACGTCGAGCTCGCGACCGGCCCCGCGCGACAACAAGTTCTATCGCTGATCGCCGCGCCGTCCGACAAACCGCCGACCGATATTCCGCTGGACGACATCGACAAGCTCGTTCTCATCGCCGCCCGCTGGAATCCCGACGGCTATTCAATCACTGCCCGCGAATACGACACATTCGTCCAGCGCTGGGGAACGCCGATCCACCGCGAAACTCGCCAGCCCGACACGCTCGCGGAGCAACTCTTCGCCATCCTGTGCCAAACCGTCGCGCCCGTAGCGCAGTTCGAGCTCGTGTCCGACGACGAAAAACACGTCGTCCTCAAGCCGCGCGGCACCGCCCTCATGCGTCCCGGTTCCTCCGAGCCATGGACGAAACGGGGCGACGTGTTCCTTCCCATCCTCCGCCGCACTTCGCGCGGTGGCCAACTCGTTGAAAACGGCATCCAGGCCGTCCCTTGGACGTTTGTCGAAGTCATCGAGAACAAAGATCCCAAAAGTTCGCAAACGACCGCGCAAATCCACAGCGGCACGCGTCGCCCCTTCGGCATTCGCCGCCAAGGTCGTGTCGAGCAAGTCGCGATCGCCCTGCGGTCCGATCCGGCCCCCGCCACGCTCCGAATTCGCTCACGGGTCTCCGCGGAAAAACCGCTCGTCGGCTACGAGGTCTTCGCCCAAACCGATCCGAAGAAGCCCGAGGACCTTGCCCGCCTCGGGGCTACCGACCGAGATGGAAAGCTGGAAGTGCCTCCCGCGAAACAGCGCGTGCGCATTTTGATCGTAAAGAACGGCGGCCGATTGCTCGCCCGACTCCCAGTCGTCCCCGGCGCCCAGCCCGAAATCGATATTCCGCTCCCCGACGACGACGCCCGCCTCGCCGCCGAAACCCGGCTCGCCGCGCTTCGCGAGGACCTCATCGACGTGGTCGCCCGCCGCAACATCCTCATGGCTCGCGTTCGCCAGAAAATCACGAAGAAGGATTTCGAAGGCGCGCAAAAGCTGCTCCTTGAAATCAATGAGCTACCGGGCCGCGCCCAATTCAACATCGAAATCACCAACGCCGCCCGCCGCTCGCGCAGCGCCGATCCGCAAATCCAACGCCGCATTGACCAACTCTTCGAAGGCACCCAAGCCGCGCTGACGCAATACCTCGACACCCGCCCCATCAACGAGCTCAACAACGAGCTCCGCGCCGCCCAACAAAAAAAGGGCGGCTGAGTGCTGCTGCCGCAACAGTGCGCGAGTGATTATTGATTGTCGGCGCAAAACCTCGCAAATGCCGGGCGGCAGTGAGTTTTGTGCTCAGCTTATCGTCCTGTCCGGAGGGTAACTCCTTGCGCGACTAAGGGATAGATTTCGCGCTCACTCACAGGGGCCCCGTTCCGACGTGCAAAACTAATTCTTTTTGCATCGGCCAGGCGTTGAAAGCAACGTAAAAACATGCCTCAGCGCAAACGCGCGGGCGCGCAAAACGGCCTGAATTTACGCGCGATTCGGCGCATCCTGCGCGCGCATCGTGCGCGACGGCGTTTTGAAACTGAATTATCAAAGCGCAGCCTTCGGCCGCAACCAAAGTGGGAAGTAAGGCACTGCTGCTGGGCGTATAGTGGCGGGTTGTATGGCCCTCGCCACTTCATCTCAGGAGCAATGCCATGAAACGTTTCTTGCGACAACATGCCGACCAGA
>JBGTJY010000101.1:0-7086 GCA_041744855.1 Candidatus Hydrogenedentales bacterium | reverse complement strand
GGTCGAGTATCGCGAAAAGCCGCCGCCGAGGTGGTCGTACATGCCGCCGTCGGCCATCTTGTCGAGCGTGAGCGTGGCCATGTGGAGCGTGGCTTCGTCGCCGGTGCGGGCATATTCGCGCAGGAGCAACGCGACGCTGGGCGCGGACGGAAATTTGGGCGCGCCGCCGAATCCGCCATCGCGCGAATCGAACGTGACGCCGAGATCGCCGACGGCTTTCGTGATGATGTCGGCGCTGAGTTGGCCTGATTCGGAGTCGACGCCAGCGAGATGTTGGTGCATGAGATCGGTGAGATGGTTCGCGCTCTGATCGACTTCCGTGCGTTTCGTTTTCCAGATGTTGGCGATGTGTTCGAGGACTGCTTTGAATCCCGGGCGGCCGTAGCGATTATCCGGCGGGAAATAGGTGCCACCGTAGAAGGGCTTCAGGTCGGGCGTGAGCCACACGCTCATCGGCCAGCCGCCGCTGCCTGTTAGGGCTTGCACCGCGGTCATGTAGATATCGTCGAGGTCGGGGCGCTCTTCGCGGTCGACTTTGATGTTGATGAAGTGCGCGTTCATGACGGCAGCGATGGCTTCGCTCTCGAAGGATTCGCGTTCCATCACGTGGCACCAGTGGCAGGAGGAATAGCCGATCGAGAGGAAGATCGGTTTGTCTTCGGCCTTGGCGCGCGCGAGGGCTTCGTCGCCCCAGGGAAACCAGTCGACGGGATTGTGCGCGTGCTGGAGCAGGTAGGGACTCGTCTCGTTGGCGAGACGGTTCGTGTGTTTGTGCTGGCCCGAGGAGTGGGCAGTGTCGGGTCGCACGTTGGGGGTGTCCTCTGCGTTGGCGGCGGGTTCTTGGCTAATGGTGGATTCTTGCGTGGTCTGGGCGCTGACGTTGTCGAGGGAAATTGGCTCTGAACATGCGGTGAGTGCCGCAACTGCCGTCCAGAGGAAATAGCGATGACGCGTCATCCAATGACGCGTCGGGAATTGCGTCATGGGGCCTCCGGAATTAGCATTGGGTGAATGGGGATTGTAGCATGCGGCAGAGAGTATATTCGTGGGTGGGCGCGTATGCAGGTCAGTGTGAGTAGCCACGAATTTTACGAATGGGCACGATTGGGATAGACGGGAAAGGTTGGGCTGAGGGATGACGCGGTTAGTTTGTTTGGCGGTGGTTGCGGGTTGGGCTTGCGGGGCTTTTGTGACTTGTGGGGCATGGGCGGAGGAGGTTTCTTCGTACGATCATCGGAAGGCGGAGACTGAGGAGGGGCTATACGTGTTGTTTTGTTCGCGGCCGTTGGAGGAGGGGTCGGCTGAGGGCGATGCGTTTGTGGGGCTGGGACGGGGGGAGGACGTGGCGGCGTTGGCGTGGGACGGCGGGTTTGGGTTGTATCGGAAGGACGATGCGCCGGCAGTCGGCGCGATCGCGGGGGAGTACGCGGCTGGGGCCCGGGCGGACGCGGCGACGAAGACTTTTGCGGTGCGGGTGGATGGGGCGCAGTACGCCGAGGCGCGGGCGTTGGTGGAGACGTGGTCGACGCGGGATGACTTTATCGATGAGCCGGATATCGAGGCGTTGAATTTTTGCGAGACGTTGGTCAAGAAGCTCGGGATGAAGAAGCCGTTCCGGAATGTGCTTGGGCGGGCTGACCCGCATGTTTACTTCGATGATTTGCGGAAGTTGAATCGGGACAAGTAGCGCGCGCGGGAGGGAGCGAGAGAGTTCGCCACGAATTGCACGAATGGGCACGAATTTATTGTGATGAGTTGAGTAGGACGTAATCGCGTCGACGAGCTGAGTTTTTTGCGCGAGCCCAAGCAGAGCTTTTGGTGCAAGTGCGTTCCGAAATAGAAATTTCGGAACGAGGTGTGGGGGGGGTGAAGAGGCTTGGAGTAAGGGAGGTCCCTGCTTACTGCCTGCGGGGACGACGGGTGGGGAGGGGAAATCGGGGACGACGGGAGGGGAGAGGGATTCTGGAACGACAGTTGGGGCGATGAACTACTTTGCAACAAAACAAAAGTAGTTAGCGGATCGGATCAGTTGGCGGAAGCTGCTTCGTCTTCTGCGTCGAAATTTGGATAGTCGTCTTGGAGCGTCCAGAATCCTGCGCCTTCTTCGACGAGGGGGCGGCCATTCGCGATGCCAGGCGCGCGATCTTCGGTCAGCATGAGGATGAGGTCTGAGCTGACGGCAGGGTCGCGGTAGAAGTAGCTGTGGCCGAAGAAGTCGCCTTTATCTTGGGTTTTGGCGTCGATGATGCTGAACGCGGGGAACCCTTTCATGAGTTCTTGTTGGTGTTCGCTGAGGTCTGTTCGTTGGAGTTTTCCCACGCGGCGTGCGCTGGCGAATAGCCATGTGGCCAGGCCAATCGCTTTGTCGGTGGGCGAAATGTAGATGGTTGTGCGGTCGGCGATGATCGGGAGTCCTTCCGCGCCGAAGCGTTGCGTCACTACCTGGAAATCCAGGTCGGGGGCGGCGAGGACCATGTTGTGGAGTTTGAGTTGTTCGCGGGTGGACAGGCCGGCGCCGCGGTATTCGATGTGCAATTCGCGCAGCGCGGTCAGGGCGACGTCGGTGCCGCGGCTGTGCGCGATGATGTTGACGCGTTCGACGCCTTCGCAGGCGCTGAGGAAGCGCAGGAATTGTTTGAGGTGAAAAACGGTGAACTCGCCGGATTCGCGGTCGGCCGTGTAGCCGCGGAGTCCGCCATGGCCCGCGGGCCAGGAGTAGGCGATCGGAACGCCAGCGCGGCCGAGGAAATGCCAGACTTCGGCGATGGTGAAAATGGATGCTTCGAACGGGACGTTGTACCCGTGAACGAAGACGAAGATATCGCCGCTTCCCGAGTTGCGAATGTGCTCGGAAAGCAGCTCGGAGAACTGCTGTCCTTTCGCGGCGTCTTCGGCGATGACCTCGGGCAAGAGGGTGGCGCTGTCTTCGGTGAATACCAGGCGCTCGTTGGAAGGTCGCATGCGAGCAATTTCGCGCGTTTCAGCGAGTGTAACGGGGATTTTCGCGCTGCGCGGGGACGCGAGACTCGCTGTGACGAGATCGGTCCAAGGCAGGTCGTCGCCGAATTCGACCTCCGCGACGCCGAAGGCCGCGGACCCGGAGCGTTCGTGAGAGTAGGGGCCGACTTTCGGGTCGTCGCTCGGCATGCGATCGGTGACGTAGATGACGGGCGCGCGATTGTGCTGCAAGGCTTGCGGAACGGCTGAAAAGGGATCGCGTTCGCCGCTCGCGTAGATGTTGGGCGTGGGCATGAGGCTGGGCGTCGATGCGCAGCCGACAGCGAGAACGAACACGAGAAGAAGCGCGTAACGGGACGCGGGAACGGCCTTGGATTTGTGCACTGGGGTAGCGCCTTTCGTTTGGCGTTGTGATGGAGCCGGCTGCCGTTCGGCAGCCGGCGTTTATCGATTCGATCGGTGAGCGTTATTTCTGCTCGACGGTGACCTTGATAATTTTTCCCGTGAACGCATTCGCGCCCTGCGGGTAGTCGGGCGAGACGTTGGTCTCGCCGTCCACGCCCACGTCGGCGCCTTCGTCGGCAGAAAACGCGAAAGGTTGAGTCTTGGGGATTTGACCCTCGGCGACTTTCTTGCCGTCCACGCTGAGGATGGATTTGCCGCCTGTGCCCGGCTTGGCTTCATCGGGGATAAACTCGTAGGAGATGGTGTGTTTGCCGGGGGCCAGGGCGGATTCGGCGCCAATGTTCGTGCGTTCGATCGCGAACCAGTTGTATTCGTGGCGGGGTTTGCCATCTTTCATGTAGAGCGTCCACCCGCCGAAATAGCCTGCTTGCGCGAGAATGACGCCACCGGTTTTCTCGTCCGTCAGTTCGACTTCGGCGGTGATGGTATGGTGAACGCCCTTGACGTTGATGAAGGCGTTCTCGAGCATTCCCATCATGCCGGGATAGACGGTCAGCGTCTTGCGGCCCCCCATGAGGTCGGGCCTGCCTGCGATCATAGGATTGAATCGCTCGGAGCGGCGATCGTCAATGGGCAATACATTGTTGCGGATCGCTTCTTTCATGAAGACATCCTGCAGTTCCTTGAGCTTCTCCGGATTTTGCTTTGCCAGGTCGGTTGCCTGGCTGAAATCCTCGTCGACGTTGTACAACTCCCAAATGTCATCCTTTACGGGCGGAAGGGCGGTCATCACCCAAGGGATGGAATGGCGTGTGCAAGCAACCCAGCCGTCATGGTAAATGCCGCGGTTGCCGAACATTTCGAAGTATTGCGTGGTCCGTGTATCGGCGGCCTTGGGATTATCGACGGAATAGAGCATCGAGACGCCGTCCATCGGGCGTTGTTGGACGCCATTGACCATCTTCGGGTGCGGCAATTTGGCGGCTTCGAGGACGGTGGGCGCCACGTCGATGACGTGGTGGAACTGGCTGCGAACTTCGCCTTTCGCTTTGATGCCCTTGGGCCAGTGCAGCACCATCCCGTTGCGCGTGCCGCCGAAATGGCTAGCCACTTGTTTGGTCCATTGAAACGGCGTATTGCCCGCCCAGGCCCAACCGATGGCGAAATGCGGGAAGGTAGTCGGCCCCCCCCACGTATCGATGTGTCCCATCATCTGATCGGCGGTGCCGATGATGCCGTTGAGGGCCATCATCTCGTTGTAGGTGCCTTCGGGTCCGCCTTCGGCGCTAGCGCCATTGTCACCCACGATGTAAAAGAAGATCGTGTTGTCGAGTTCGTTTATGGCTTCCAATTGGGCGACGAGGCGGCCCACTTCGTGATCGGTGTGTTCCGCGAAGCCGGCGAAGGTCTCCATTTGGCGTTCGAAGAGGCGTTTCTGATCGGCGTTCATGTCATCCCACGCTGGAATTTCCTTGGGCCGCGGAGTGAGTTTTGCGTTGGCCGGCACGACACCGAGTTCCTTCTGCCGGGCGAAGGTGTCCTCGCGCAACTTGTCCCAGCCGCCGTTGAACTGGCCCTTGTACTTGTCGATCCATTCCTGCGGCGCATGGTGCGGGGCATGCGTGGCGCCGGTGGCGAAATACATGTAGAAGGGTTTGTCTGGCGTGAGCGCTTGTTGCGCGCTGACCCAGTTAATCGCCTGGTCAGTCATGTCCACGGTGAAGTGATAGTCGGGCGTCTGCCTGTGTTCGACGCGCGTGACTCCGTCATAGATGGCCGGCGCCCACTGGTTGGTCTCGCCGCCGATGAAGCCATAGAATTTTTCAAAGCCGGAGCCGGTCGGCCAGCGATCCTGCGGACCGGAAATGGAAACTTCCCAGGGCGGCGTCTCGTGATACTTGCCGAACGCTCCGGTGTTGTAGCCGTTCTGACGAAGAATCTCCGCGAGGGTCGAAATTTCTCGCGGCCGAATGCCCGTGTTGCCGGGGAAGGCCGTGGCGAGTTCCATGATTGCGCCGGCGTTGTTCGCGTGGTGGTTGTGGCCCGTGAGCAGGGCCGTGCGCGTTGGACTGCACAACGCAGTGGTGTGAAAGCGATTGTATTTCAGACCCGCGCTAGCGAGTTTTTGCAGCGTCGGCATGTCGATGGGCCCGCCAAAGGCGCTGCTGTGGCCGAAGCCGATGTCGTCGATAAGGACGATGACGACGTTCGGCGCGTCTTGTGGGGCCTTGACCTCGAATCGGGGCGGGGCTTTCGCTTCGCGGGCGTCGAGCGTCGTGATAGGGTCGTGTTTCGGTTCCGGGATGGGCAGGACGGTGCGGTCGACTTCTTGCGCCGACGCGGTCAGCGTGACTGCTGCGCCCATCGCGAAACGAACGGCGCGCGTAATGTTCCGAAAACTACTGAATTTCATTTTGTACTCCTTGTCGGTCTCGCGTACCCGTCCGCTTTCCGGTTCGTAGTTACGCGAGTGATTTAGTAGAAGGGCCTTTTCGAGGGGCCCCAGCTTAAGAAACGTTGGTTAATCGATTACGAGGACCCATGACTCGTCTGGATTGAAGCGTGTGATGGCGCTCGCCTCTTCGAGGGTATCGGGTCCGAAGTCTTGTTGGTAGACCGCGCCGAGGTGATTGACGATGAACGTCATCACGCCGGAGTGGGCGTAGTCGAGTGGAGTCGCAATCAATGCGAATCCCGCGGTCATGTTCTTATCGTCGATGTAGGAGAACTTTTTACCGGGCGCATGCTTGCCCTGTCCGGTGAGAATGCGGAACGCATAGCCCTCGTATCCTTGGGCGCGTTTCGCTTTTTCACGCGCCGCGTTATCCGCCTCCGCCACGAACGGACCGAGCGGACTCAATTCTTCTCCGGATCCCTCGGCGACCGGCCAATAGAGACCGTCGTGCGTTCCGGGCGTGCTCCGAATCTTTTGCGCGTACTCGAGGATGCCGTCGCCGTCGCGATCGGCGGCGGCATATTCCACTTGCGCCTCGATGTATGTGCGGCAAACACTGATTGCCGTGAGCTCATTGCGTCCAATGCGGCGTTTGAGGACTTCTTCGATCCCGGTCGTCGTATCGAAGTACCAACCCGAGCCGCTGACCATGATCGGGATCGGGAGAGGCCAGAGTTCGTTGCCGAGCAGTGCCACGCGGCCGCCGGCCTGACGCTCTTCGATGCGCAGTATTTGTCTGGCCATCTCGGCGATGCGTGCGCGCGTGGCCGCCTCGTCGGCATCGTCGGAGTGTTCCACTTCGGCGGCAAATTCTGGTCCAAGTATGTCGACGAGCGCAGTCATGTCGTCGGCCGCGCACGCGGCCACGAGCGCGTCCGCCGCGGCCTGCGGAGAATTGAACGTGCGTTGTGCGGGAGGCTGGTCCTGCGCAGTGGTTGCCAGCGGAAACACAGCCAGGGCAGCGATGAAACAATATCGAAACATATTTGTCATGAAATAAACTCCGTTGATTCAGATCGACTAACGTCTTCCACCACCGCCGCCCCTTCCGCCTCCACCGCCTCTTCCGCCTCCGCCGCCACTGAAACTGTGGCCGGCTCCGCCGCCGCGCGATCCGCTGGAGATACTTTGCGAGCCGCGTGAACTTGCGCGCGACGTGGACGCGCTGCTGCTGACCGAGCCGAAGGAGCTGCGGCTTCCGCTCACCTGGCTGGGGCTGGAGTATCCGCGCGATTGCGCCGTGGATGATCGCGTCGTTGTCGTGGATT
>JBGTJY010000100.1:0-4085 GCA_041744855.1 Candidatus Hydrogenedentales bacterium | reverse complement strand
ACACCGATCGCGACGTGAGTATCTACGCGCTCGGCATCGGTTGCGCGGGCAACCCCCTCGATCCGAAAGAGCTGCAGTACGTGTACGAACTTTCGGGCGACGGCCACAAAGTCTTTCCGACTTTCGGCGTCACCTTGCCCTCCGATTTGCTGCAACAAATTATCGAAATGCCCGGCCTTAAATTTAACGCGATGATGCTGCTCCACGGCGAGCAATACCTTGAATTGAGACGCCCCCTCCCCACGGGGGCAACCGTCACTACGCAGGGCCGCGTCAAACATCTCTACGACAAAGCCAAGGGAGTGATTGTCGTCATCGCGTCGGAAACGAAAGACGAAGTGGGCAACGTGCTCTGTGAAAATGAAAGCTCAATATTCATTCGCGGCATCGGCGGATTCGGCGGCGATCGCGGCCCCACCGTCAAATTGAATGAAGCACCGGATCGCGCGCCGGACGCCGTAGTCGAAGACAAGACCAGCGAGAATCAGGCCCTCCTGTATCGCCTCGCCGGCGATCGCAATCCTCTGCACGCGGACCCCTCGATGGCGGCCGTGGGTGGATTCCATCGACCCATCCTGCACGGACTCTGCAGTTTCGGATTCGCCGCGCGGCACGTCATCCAAAAATTCGCCGACAACGATTCCGATCGCTTCAAGAACATCCGCGTTCGATTCGCGAAGCACGTCTTCCCCGGCGAAACCCTCGTCACGGAAATGTGGAAAGAACCAGGCGATCGCATCGTGTTCCGCTGCAAGGTAAAAGAGCGCAATGAATACGTCATCACGAACTCCGCAGTCGAGTTGACTCCATCGGCTGTCGCCGTGCCCAAATCTGCCGACGTTAAGCCCGGCGAAGCGCAACCGGCGCCTAAACCCATGACCGGGAACCCCACCGTGTCGGCGAATGGAGGAAACGTCGGCAACGGCGGTACCGCCGACCTCGGCGGGCTCAATCCTCACGTCCACACCATCTTCAGCGAGATGCAACAACGCATCACCGAAAAACCCGAACTCGTCGGAAAAGTCGGCGCGATCTACCAGTTCGACGTGAAGGGCGAAGGCGGCGGTGTATGGGCAGTCGATCTCAAAAACGGCCAAGGCAGCGTAGCGCGCGGAGCAGCGCAGAAGGCCGACTGCACAATCACCATGGCGGTCGACGACTTCGTCGGTCTCATGACTGGAAAACTCGACGGCCAAGCAGCGTTCATGTCCGGCAAACTCAAAGTCTCCGGAAACATGATGCTAGCGACGAAGCTGAACATGCTGCGCTAGAACATATCGATTCTTCCCTTGGTAGCGCCGCTTTTCAAGCGGCGCGTGGGGATTCTCCTCAGTACCAGCGAAACGCGCCGCTTGAAAAGCAGCGCTACCAGTGACCGCCATCCCCAATTGTTACGCGAACGATCAAACTTGGACCTTTTTTAATGAGTGATAAATTCAATTAAAATATGGTAAAAATTGCATAAAATGCACCATGTACGGTATATTCCAGAAATCAGCGCAGCCAACACCAGTGGGAATTTATCGTCATGTCTAGCCACCTCGTCAAGCCTAGCCGCCGCGGTTTTACCCTCATTGAATTGCTCGTCGTCATTGCCATTATTGGCATTCTGATGGCCATTCTCTTTCCCGCACTCGCTCGGGCCCGCGAGGCTGCGCGCCGCGCGAGCTGCATCGCCAATATGAAGCAGATGGGCCTCGCCCTCAAGATGTACGCCAACGAATCGAAAGGAGAGTTGCTTCCCTCGATCGCGTGGGCCTACGACGATGGCATCGACACCTTCCAGGTGAATTGCGACAACCCCGCCCTGCCCGATTTCGGCCCGGGCCAAAACTTCGCCTACTTCTTCAATCCCGACACGATGTTCCCCGAGTATCTCGAGGACATCTCCTCGATCGTCTGTCCGTCCGATCCGGAATTCAGCGAGAAAGATATCTACAACCCGCAGTCGTTGGTCATGGACGTCGCGCAGCATTGCTCGCAGGATCCGTCGCTCACGCCTCTTCGCGGCTGGGCCAAGATCGATCAGAGCTACGGCTACTTCGGATGGATGCTCGATAAAGTCGCGGACCAACCTAATTTGACCGTCGGCGCGGATGCGCTCGGCGACACGTGTCAAAACCTCGTCGACGACGGCATCATGCAGGCGAACGATGCGATCTCCGCGCAACAAGCGGCGTGGGTGCTCGCGGTCTTCTACAACGAAGACGGCACCGGCATCCTGCAAGACCCCGCGAATGCGGACGCGCAAATCGTGAACCAAGACCTCGACGTGTCGTTCTTCGCCGACCTCATGCCCGACCCGACGCTCACCATCGGCAACGGCCACACGGAAAAACTGTTCCGTCTCCGCGAAGGCATCGAACGCTTCCTCATAACGGACATCAACAACGTCGCCGCGATCGGCAGCCAAAGCGACATCTGGATTATGTGGGACCAATCGTCCGTCTACGCCGCGGGTTACAACCACGTACCCGGCGGCTCGAACCTCCTCTACCTCGACGGCCACGTTGAATACAGCAAATTCCCCGGCCCCGGTCCCATCAGCCGCGGGTTTGCCATGTTGAATGGGTGTTTGCAGCAGTAAGGGGAATCGCCAACGATTCTGCGCGTCAAATCGCGCTGGTTTATACTCCTCGAAAAACCGTGTATGGGCGTTTCCGTTCACGCCCTTCTCGACGAGGCATTGCAATGAGCGTTCGTTTTCTTCCCCTCTCCGAACTGAATGAACTGGCGAAAGACATACTCGTGCGCGAGCTCGGCATCGTCGATACAATCCGCTTCCTCAATCAGTTTCGCGCCGGCGGGGGAAATTACACGGAAGAACGGCGAGAGATATACCGCGACATGACGGCCGATGAAATCATTCGCGAAATAAAGGCGTTGCGAAAGACCCAAAGAGTAACCGCCTGTTCGTCCCAAAAGTAGCCTGCCATCGTCGCAGTGGCACTCCTTCCCCGTCCCTGCCCTCGTAGGTCTGCATAGACAGCAGACAATAAGTAGCGCCACGAATGCCGATGTTCGTCGCTGCTTGCTATACTCCCCCGCTGATCCCAGCGAACAACTTCGAGAGGACCCACCGTGTTCGACACCCTGCAAGAAGCCCCGCCCGATGCTATCCTCGGTCTCAACGAAGCCTTTCGCGCCGATCCGAAACCGAACAAGATCGACCTGACCACCGGCGTTTACAAGGATGAATCGGGTATCACCCCGGTTCTGTCCTGCGTCAAGAAGGCCGAGGAACGCCTGCTGCGCGACGAGAAATCCAAGGGCTATCTCGGCATTGGCGGCGATCCGGAAACGAACGCGGCCGTGCAGCGCCTCATCTTCGGCGAGGGCCACGCGCTGATCAAGAACGGCTACGCGACGACGGTGCAATCGCCGGGCGGCACGGGAGCCTTGCGCGTTGCCGGCGATTTCGTGCGTACGGCGTTCGGCGAATCGACGATATGGCTCAGCGAGCCGACGTGGCCCAATCACCCCAGCGTGTTTCGCGCGTCTGGGCTCAAAATCAAGACGTACCCTTACTACGACGCGGCGAATAAATCGCTCGACTTCGACTTGATGATCAAAGCGCTGTCGCAAGCGCCCGAAGGCGACCTGATCCTCTTCCACGCGTGTTGCCACAATCCCAGCGGCATGGACCCGTCGCAGGAGCAATGGGCCGCGCTTGCGGACCTCACCGAAAAACGCGGTCTCGTGCCCTTTTTCGATTTCGCGTATCAGGGTTTTGGGGACGGCTTGGATGAAGACGCGGCAGGCGTGCGCCACTTTCTGACCGAAGGCCGTGAATTGTTCATCTCGACGTCGTACTCGAAAAACTTCGGACTCTACAACGAGCGCGTCGGCGCGCTGACGGTCGTGTGTCGCTCGAAGTCCGCCGCGTCCGCCGCGCTGAGCCACGTGAAATCCGCCGTCCGCGCGAACTACAGCAACCCGCCCGCGCACGGCGGCAAGACCGTTGCGATCATCTTGAACGACGCCGCGCTGACCGCCGAGTGGATTCGCGAACTGGCCGCGATGCGCGACCGTATCAACGGCATGCGCAAACTATTCGTCGACTCGTTGCACGCGCAGGGCGTCGA
>JBGTJY010000099.1:0-2583 GCA_041744855.1 Candidatus Hydrogenedentales bacterium | reverse complement strand
GATCGAGCGCGAGGCCCGTCAATCTCGTGCGCTCGATTGCGAACTCGATCAACTTGAGGCGATCGAAGATTTCGAGCACGAGACGACAATCTTCGAGGTTGTACGCCGCCAGTTGGGCCTGATCCTCCGCATACAGCCGGCGAATCTCCGCGAGACGGTTTTCACCTTCAGCAACGAGCTTGCCGCGTCCAAGCACTTCGCGCGCCACATGCTCCAGCGAATAGCGGTCGAACTGAATCGTAGCCGCGCGCAAGACCGCTATGCCATCCAACACGACACGGCCGGGAACGCGCGCGATCCCGATCTGCGCGTTGGTCTGCGCGGGGATGAAACGGCCGGCCGCCTGTGCGCGTCCCATCCGCAACGGGACGTTGAGCGCGCGACATTTCTTCGCGAGAAACGAAAAATCGAAATCGACAACGTTCCATCCGATCAGAACGTCCGGGTCGTATTCGTGCAACCACGCGAAAAAACGATTGAGCAACGCGCGTTCGTGGGGATACGCCTCGGCCCCATTCACGGGCTCAGGGGAAACGATGAATGCGGCGGACGCATCCCGCGCGGCGACTGCGATCGAATACAGTTGTCCTTCGAGGCCCTCTGTTTCGATGTCGAACGAAACCACGCGGAGTTGAGGTTCGTAATCCGACGGCACGATCTCCGGGTCGATGACCTCGATAAACTTTTCCCGTTGTTGCGTCGAACGCGCACGCAACTCGACGCCTCCGCGGATGAACCGTTCCATGAGGAAGCGGTCGACGGGAGCGATTTCAGTCTCGAATAGGGGGACGGCAAGTTCGAGAAGGCGTTTCGCGTCCGTTTGCAACGCCGTGCGGCTCGGGTAATAGAGCGCGTCGACCGGTTTGTGATCGAGCGATTTCAGCGCGACGGGCTGGCGGCGCGAAGTTGTGGGCTGCGCGCACTCGCGCTGAATGAAACATACGGCTTCCTGGCGTGTGAACACTGCGCGTACGGGACCATGCTCCGAGCTTAACCATAATTCGAACTCGAGCCCGTCGCGCTTCTCGCGGGTCTCGCGCGTGAGTAGAAACGCTCGCAAATTCATGAGGCGAGTTTACACCACGCTAGTCCGGAGCCACGCCTCGCCCGGAGAGCTACATCCCCCTAAATCCCCCTTCAAAGGGGGACTTTTTTGCGACGTAAGTCCCCCTTTGAAGGGGGATTTGAGGGGGATGTTCGGCGTGACACAGCCTACTTCGCGATCTTCTTTCCTTCGCGCGTGTCGGGAAATGGGCAGAGTTCGCGCACGGGGCACACCGAACACTTCGGGCCGCGCGCGACGCAGATTGCGCGGCCGTGAAACACCATCAAGTGCGAATAGAGCGACCACGTCTCGCGCGGCCAAATGCGCATGAGGTCGTGCTCGATTTTCGTGGGGTCGTCATTGCGTGTGTAGCCCAGGCGCTGCGACACGCGCCGGCAATGCGTATCGACGACGACGACGGGGGTATCGAAACTCGTACCCAGGATCACGTTCGCCGTTTTGCGTCCGACGCCGTCCAGCTTGGTCAGCTCTTCCAACGTCCGCGGCACCTCTCCCCCGTGCTCATCGATGATTCGCTGGCACGCGTTGACGATGTGCTTCGCCTTTTGCCGGTAGAAGCCGCACGACTGGACCATCGTCTCCAGTTGCTTTCGCGGTTTTTCGACGTAGTCCTGCGGCGAGCGGTATTCGCGAAATAGGTCCTTCGTAACGATGTTGACGCGTTCGTCCGTGCACTGTGCCGAGAGAATCGTCGCAACCATCAGCTCGAGCGGATCGGTATGCCTGAGCGAGCACTGGGCATCGGGATAAGTCGATTTGAGAATCTCGAAGACCGCCAGCGCGCGTTCTTTCGTCGCTACCACCGTCTGTTTGAATTTCGCCACGCCGGCAAATTCAGCGGCTAGACTTCGGCACGTTTCGCGGCGCCGCGCCACGCGAGGAATTCGTGGACCGTCATGCAGTTCAGCAGATCCTGCGGCTCGAGCCAGCCCTTACGCGCGATGCCGATGCCATACTCGATGTTCGCGATGCCTTCGACGTTGTGCGCATCGGGGCCGATGCACAGTTTCACGCCCTTGTCCCGCGCGCGGCGGACATAGCGCCAATCGAGGTCGAGGCGCCGCGCGTTGCCGTTGATCTCGACGGCGACCTTGTTGGCCGCACAGGCTTCGAAAACTTTGTCAAAGTCGAGCGGGAAACCTTCGCGCGTCAAGAGCAAGCGGCCCGTCGGATGCGCGAGTATCGTGGAATACGGATTCTCGATCGCCTTGATGACGCGCTTGGTCGCCTCCTTCTCGGTCATGTTGAGCTGGCTGTGCACCGAGATGATGATCAATTCGAAACGCCTGAGCACGTCGTCGGGGTAGTCCAGCGAACCATCGGCGAGAATGTCGGACTCGATCCCCTTCAAGATTCGGAAGTCCGCGTCCAACGCGTTGAGGAGTTCAATCTCCCGATGTTGATCGAGGATGTGGGCAACTTTCAGCCCACCCGCGTATGCGGCGGTCTGACTATGATCGGTGATCGTTAGATAGCTGTAACCCAATTCTTTCGACGCCTTGGCCATCTGTTCGAGT
>JBGTJY010000098.1:0-11355 GCA_041744855.1 Candidatus Hydrogenedentales bacterium | reverse complement strand
CATGCGAGACGTGACGGCGACGTGCGAAACCAACTCGGGCCGCTGTTGCGTCGCCCTTGCGTAGATGGAGGCCGCCGCGTCAAAGTTCCCTCGCCGCCAATACGCGTCGGCGAGTTCCATTTGGGTATCCATGGAGGCGGGGTCGTCGAGCGCCTGGCTCTGGAGCGCGGCAATCTGTTGCTCGAGCTCGTCCGTCGAGGGGAATAGCCGCGCGTATTGATTCCGAAGGCGCATTTCCAGCTCACGCGCTTGCACGGCAAACTGGCCGTCCGGCGCCACCTGGAGGTATTCGGCGAGCATGTCGATCGCGTCACGATAGTCCGAAATCTGGGAGTAGGTCACGCCGAGTAGATACCGGCCGGTCATTGCCGAGTCGGATTGCGGGTCCTTGAGGATGGCCTGCTGCAGGTGAGGGATAGCCTGGTAGTAATGGCCCTGGTCGATGAGGGACTGGGCCGTGCGCAGGTCCGTGGACGAATCCTTTAAGAGATACCCGGACTGGCTGACCGCCTTGCTGGTCGGTTCGGGTTTGGGCGATGTCTCGCAGCCCAGGAAGGCGATGGCGTTGGCGAGAATTAGCGCAGGCCCAAGGATGCCGTGAGGAATGAAGTTGGACTGACACTTTCCAGTGAGCCGCACGCTCAAGCTCCGCCTGGGCGTGCGAAACCAACAGTGTTTCGGCGGATACTAAGCCGCAAAACGCCCTCTGCCCACTACACTGCGATCATTACCTGACACGCCCGGGTCATTACTCACCGACCTTCTCGACGACGGTCTTGGTGATGTCGACATTGGGGATGGCCGGCTTTAGTGCATCGAGATAGCCGTCCTCGGCGATGAGGTCGTAATCCGTTTCCTCGGCGACTTTCGAAATCGCCAGGACTGACCGCTCCTGGGCCTGGTTGATCAGAATCCAGTATTTGCCCGTGCCTTTTTCAATTTTATTCTTCTTGATCTCGTCATACTCGGGGGTGGCCTTGATTACCGTTTCGATGCTGACGGCGGCCGGCGATTCGAACGATAGCGCATTGCCGAAGTAGATCTTTTGCTCGTCGAACTGATCCTCGGGGATGGTATAGGTCGCAGAGGCAAAGATAGACAACCCCAGCAGTCCCAGAGCAATGATGACGATCTTCTTGTTGTCGGTTTGGCTACTCATGTTGGTCCCTCTTGGGAGGCATCACGTGACCCCATTGGTAGTTACACGCCACGACTGGAAGGGTTGCATTGCAGGATCTACCCCAGCGCCTGATGTGCCGTCCCATAGTGTACGGCCATTTAGCACTTAAGTCAACAATAAACCCGGTGCTTGCTACGCACCCTTCCAGCTCCTAACCAGCCGCCATTTTACCAAACTCCACGGCGTGGTCCAACTTCTAATGTATGATGCTGCCTCTCCCGCGAAAGTTCCCAAGCGCGCGGGCGGGCTGCAAACTCCGTCGGGCTAGCGTGTCACAACGCGAACCTAGCGTCTCAAAAAGCACACCAAGTGCGAGGAAACGCACCTCTTCCGGGGTGTCACACGGTCAGTTAGAATCACCGGCTTCATGAGAGAACGTTACGGGGAACCCATAAATTTCAGTCAACGTCGGGAAAAGTTCCGGCGTTTCCTGTATAACGCCTTTCCGGGTAGCCGTTTATTCCATCAAGTTTCGGGGGAAATTTAGTCGAGTGTTTCACACCGCCTCGCATCCATGCCGCTGGCCATGGCCGTCGTCCACGGCTTTTTTTGGACCTTCACCCGGAATCGCCGGTTTTTTGGCGATCTTTCTCGCCTTTGGGGCAGCCGCCACCACCCAGGACGTGACGGAAGCCTCGAATTTCGGGGCGCCGTCTCAGGGCGTGATCGAGACGCCATCCCTCGCGGACTCACTGATCCAGCCGATTCCAATTTCCACGGTTCCGTCGGATTCCCGCTTGTGGTTACGGACGATTGATTCCCAGTCCGGGACCCGGGCGTCACTCCTTGTGCGGTTTCCCGATTCCCAGCCCGCTCAATTGCCTCTCGTCTTCGACTGCGAAGTCCTGAGCGAATCGGTCAATGGTCAGGTCATTGTTTCGCTGGAGGTATACGACGAAACGGAAACACCCATATTCTTCTCGCATCTTCGATTCTGGGCCGAAGCAGGTCTGAAACAGTGCCAGTTCCGCTGGGAACAGCCCACAATCCCTGATGGAACGTATCGGGCTGTCTTCGATCTGCTTCGGGAAGGTTCCGGAATGGTCCTCGCGACGACCACCGTTTCCGTCGAACGACTGACACGTTCCGCCGTTGAGAGTACCTTCGCCGGCGCCGGGGCGAAGCTTGCTGCAATTCAAGGGCATGTTCGCGAGAAGAACGTGGATATCGCCGCGCGTCCCCTCTTGAATGCCCGGCTCGCCATCGCCGATGAAATTCTGACCCAGACCGACCCAACTTCGTCCGATTGGCGCGCCACGGCCGCCAAAGCGCGCTATGTGAATCGCACGGTCGACAATGTCCGCGCGCGGCTGACCTTCACCCCGCCCGACGAATCGCGTCCCGAGTCTGCAACCTTTCCAATCCAAGTCGGAAACGGAATGTTCCTCGCCAACAACCGTCCCGTTCTTCTGACCGGTGTACAGGGGACAAATTTCACGCCGCAGGACGCCGATCGGTTGGCGGACTTCGGGCTCAACTACGTTGTCATGGCAGGCTCGGTGCAATCGCAGGCCCCATTTCTCGAAGCTGCACGCCGGCGCGGAATTTCGGTCACGTACCTGCGAGACCCCGCGATGTCCGGCGAGATGACGATTCCCGCCGCGCCGGAACAGCTACCAGCCTTCGGCGTTACGACGGCTCTCCAGGCAGGGACGTCCGGACTGAACGCAGACCTGGAATTGCTCCGCTCGTTCGAGAATGTAAACTCGCTTAGCTTGGTAACCGCCCCGAAGTTCATGTTTTCCGGCGACAATGTTCGCAGCGGGTTCATCCGGTGGCTGACCGGGAAATACGAGGACCGCACGGAGCTGAACCGCACCTGGCGCACGCGCTATTTCAATTTCGACGAGGTGCAAATTTGGTGGGACCAGACGCGTTGGCCCTACCAATACGACTGGCAGACGTTCCATCGAATTCTGGGAGATGAAGTCTTCACGGGTTTGAGAGACGCGGCCGCATCCAGGGCGCCATCGTTGCCGAACTTCGTGACGCTCGACGGCGACTTTTTCACGGCGGGCGAGACGCGCTACGGGATCGATCGAGAGACCATTGCGGCTCTGTATCCCATCCAGGCCTTCATCTACGAGACGAACTTCGCGCATGCCAAGTTTGCGCGGGCTTATCCCGCGGATATTCTCGAAACGGTCCTCCGGCGCTCCTTGAATCCGTCGACCCCAATCGTCGAACTGGTGAACTACAGTTTGCGTGAAGAAGACCGTCTCTCGCCGCAGTTGCGTCGTGCCGTGCGCAGCGCGGTGTGGGATTCCGCAATCGAAGGCGCGAACGCATTTGTCGTCCAAGGCTGGCACGCCGGCCCGCAGGCTTCGCCGAACATCCTTGAGGAAGCCGACGCCCTGGACGGACTCGCGACCGCGACTAACGAGCTCAATCGATTCGCCGAAATTGTCACGGCGTTCCAACAAGCCCCCGCGCCGGTCGCGATCCTGATCAGCGAGTCCGCCCGCATCTACGAGGGCGGCACGGATCATCTGGCTTCCGTTATCGAGGCCTACGAAGGCTGCAGCTACTCCGGCTACAAGGTTCGCTTCATCACCGAGGCGCAACTCGAAGCGCGCGCGCTAGAAGACGTCGAAGCGATGGTCCTGCCCAACACGCCATCGCTGCGCGACGAGTCCTTCGCCATGCTGCAAGAGCTCACCCAGACCTCGATGGTCTTCGCGCGCACGGGCAGACCGATCCCCTACGACGCGTGGGGGCGATCCCGGCTCGATGTCATTTCGTTCAGCATCGATTCCCTGCTGGTCCGGGATGACTCACCCGGCGAATACATGCACGCGATGGAGGCCGCCGTCGTGAGCGGCCGCCTTCCCGAGCCGCCGCGCGCCACGAATCTCTACGGTTACACGCTCGAGGGCGTGCGCGTCCGCTCGGTCGCATTCAACGGGCGCACCTATGTCTACGTGATGAATCTCCGCAAGGACGACGTGATCGCGCACCTCGCCGGCCCGTTCCAAGCCGGCACGGACCTCCTCGCCGAACGCGAAGTGGCGTTCCCAATGCCGCTGCAATCGCTGCAGCCCTACCTCATCGAGATGCACGTGCAGGCCCCAGCCATCCCAGGCATGGACGCCATTGAACCCAACGACCAAGCAGGTTCGCCGGTCGGCATCGTGATGCCAGTAGAAATCCCCACCGAATACGAAGAGTAATCTAGGGTCGTAGTTTAGCATTTATGCGGTGCGTACTCGCTCGTAATCCAGCCGCATGAATGCGGTACTCCGAACGAAAACACTCCGCGCGCGCGGCATTCTGTCATTCCTGCGAAACGGACCTTCCAAAAAGCCACGGAACTTCTATCGGTAAGGCGCGTTCATTGGTAGCGCTGCTTTTTAAGCGGCGCGATTCGTTGATGAGGCGGACGATACCACGCGCCGCTTGGCAGCGCTACAAATCACCGCCTTGTTGACTTTTTGGAATGCCCAGAAAGCACTCCGGAAACAAGCAACTTCAGTTTCGGCCCCATCGCGAATCATCCCTGTCCATCGGTGCGCATCGGCGTTTATCGGTGGTGAATTTCCTCCCCGACGACGTCCTCAATCTCGCGCCACAACTCGTCCCGCCCCTCGCCGCTCTCCGCCGAAAAGGGCAGGACCAAACTATCCTCTTCCAATCCCAGCGCCGATTTCATTCGCGAGAGGTTGCGTACGCGTTCGGCGCGTTTCAGTTTATCCACCTTCGTCGCGACGAGCAGCGTGGGCTTCTCGGCCTCCTCGAGCAATGCGAGCATCTCTTCGTCGAGCTCACTGGGCTCATGCCGGGAGTCCAGCAGCGCGACCACCAAGCGCAACGGGTCGCGCTCGCGTAGATACGCCGTCATGGCGCGGCCCCACTCTTCCTTCACTTTCAGCGGCACTTTCGCGAAACCGTAACCCGGCAAATCGACGCAATAGAAACGATTGTTCACTTCGAAGAAATTGATAGTCTGCGTCTTCCCGGGCGTGCCGCTGGTCTTTGCAAGATTCTTCTTGCCCAACAGTGTATTCAGGAGACTCGATTTCCCAACGTTCGATCGGCCCACAAAAGCGATTTCCGGCCGCCCATCTTTCGGGAATTGGGCCGGATTCATCGCGCTTTGGACGAAACTCGCGGACGTGACCCTCATGCCGCCGGCGTAGTTTTGCGCGCACGCTTCGTGGATGCAGGACGCCTCTTGCCGTTGCTGGCCGGGCGCGGGGATCGACTCGATGGCTTTCTCAGCACCACGGGCGGAAACGCGTCGCGAAACACGTCGTGCATGGTCTCGGCGAAGGCGAAGGTCATCGCTTGGCTGACCTCCTTGGGCACGTCGCGCAGGTCTTTCTCGTTCTCCCTGGGCAGGATGATCGTCCGCACGCCGGCCCGATGCGCCGCCAGGACTTTCTCTTTGATACCGCCGACGGGCAACACGCGCCCCTGCAACGTGATCTCACCCGTCATCGCAAGCCGCGGCTTTTGCGGCTTCCGCCGCAAGGCCGACAACATCGATACGGCCATACTTACGCCCGCGGAGGGGCCGTCCTTCGGTATTGCGCCCTCCGGCACGTGCAAGTGGATATCGCTGTTTTTCCAGAATTGGTTCGCGATGCGCAGCTCCTTCGCGTGCGCGCGCAGATACGTGTACGCGGCCTGCGCCGATTCCTGCATCACGTCGCCGAGTTGGCCCGTCATCTGAAGTCCGCCCTTGCCCTTCATGATCGAGGTCTCGATGTTCAAAATATCGCCGCCCGCGACAGTCCACGCAAGCCCGATCGCCAGCCCGTATTCGGGCTCGAGCCGCGCTTCCACGTCGGAATAAGGCGGCGGCCCGAGTAACTCGAGCACGAACGCCTCGTCGATGACGAGTTGCGCCAGCGGCTCTTTGGACGACACGACCTTGCGCGCCACCTTTCGGCACAACGCCCCGATTTGCCGCTCGAGCTCCCGCACGCCGGCTTCCTGGGTGTATCGGCCGATGACGAGGTCGAGGGCCTTGTCGTTGATCACGATGTGCGCTTCCGTCACGCCGTTTTCTTCCAACTGCTTCGGTATCAAAAACAGCCGCGCGATCCGTTCCTTCTCGTGCGTCGAATAGCCCGAGAGCCGGACGATTTCCATGCGATCGAGCAACGGTTCGGGTATGTCGTACTCGCTGTTCGCCGTCGTTACGAAAAATACCTGGTGCAGATCGAAGTCCACTTCGAGATAGTGATCGCTAAACGCGCTGTTCTGTTCCGGGTCGAGCACTTCCAAGAGCGCCGACGCGGGGTCGCCCCGAAAATCGGTGTTCATCTTGTCGATTTCGTCGAGCATGAACAGCGGATTCTTCACTCCGCATTTCTTGATGCTTTGGATGACGCGCCCCGGCAATGCGCCGATGTACGTGCGCCGGTGTCCGCGGATTTCCGCTTCGTCCCGCACGCCGCCCAGCGACACCCGCACGAACTTGCGTCCCATCGCCCGCGCAATCGATTTGCCCAGGGAGGTCTTGCCCACCCCAGGCGGCCCCACCAGGCACAGCACGGGACCCTTCGTCGATTTGCTCAGCTTTCGGACGGCCAGGAACTCGAGTATGCGGTCCTTGACCTTTTCGAGTCCGTAGTGATCCTCGTCGAGAACTACCTGCGCGCGTTCGAGGTCGATGCTGTCTTTCGTGCGCTTGCTCCACGGCAGATCGGTCAGCCATTCGAGGTACGTGCGGATGACCGCGCTTTCCGGACTGAGCGGCGGCATCCGCTCGTAGCGGTTCAATTCGCGCAACGACTTTTCGTGCACTTCTTTCGGCATTTTCGCGTCGGCGATCAGTTGCCGCAGTTCGGAATACTCGTCGACGGGTTCGCCGCTCCGCTGACCCAGCTCTTGTTGGAGCGCCTTGATCTGTTCCTGCAGGTAATAGTCCCGCTGGCCGCGCTCCATTTGGTTGCGCACCTGATCGCGGACTTCCTGCTCCAGCCGCAGCAGTTCGTTCTCGCGCACGAGGATCTCGTTGATTTTGTCGAGGCGCTCGCGGGCATCGGTCGATTCCAGCAAGGTCTGGCGCTCATCCACCTTGATCGATAAGTGCGCACAGACCAGATCCGCGAACATATCCGCATCTTCGACGGCCCTAAGCGACATTGCCACTTCCGGCGCGACGCGTTGGCTCAGTTTCACGTACTCGTCGAATTGCTCCGCCACGACGCGCAGCAGCGCCTGGCCGCGCTTGTCCTTCGGATTGGTCGTCCCCGTTTCTTTGACGCGCGCCTCGGCGTGGTCCGCCGACTCGAAGTATGCGTGAAGCCGGCTGCGCGTCACGCCCTCGATCACGATTTTCATCGTCCCGTCGGGCATCCGCAGCGTCTGCAAAATACTCGCCGTCACGCCGACGGCGTACAGGTCCTCGCGCCGAGGCTCGTCCTGTTCCGGGTTGCGCTGCGTGCACACGAACACGCGCCGTCCCGAGGCGAGGCTCTCGTCCACCGCCGCCACCGAAGCCGGCCGCCCGATCAGCAGCGGCACGACCATGTGCGGAAAGATGACGACGTCTTTTAGCGGCAGAAGTGGCAACCGCTCGGACGTGCGCGCTGGACGTTCAGTGGGAGCTTGCAATGACATCTAAATATCCGGAAGTGGAGTGGCTTACGAAGGAGGAAATGGCAAGTATCAACGGGAATTCTGACAGAAACGCAGCAGCCCCACAAGATTTCTATCGAGAATTCAACGAAACACTCCGGAAACGCGCGCGTTCTCGATGAACGCCCTTCCCCGTGCCCCCGGTGTCCCCGTGGTTAAATGGGGGACTACGCCAGCGCGGAACGGCTTTGTTTCCCGTCGTCCATGTCGGAGTCCTGCTCGTAAACGAGGAGAGGGTCCTCGTCATTCCGAATCACGCCCGGCGTGATGACGCATTCGTGCACGCCCTTCTGAGACGGCAAGTCGAACATCACGTCCAACATCACCTTCTCGAGGATTGCTCGCAGACCGCGCGCGCCCGTCTCTTGCTTCACGGCCGCTTCCGCTACGGCGACGACCGCCTCATCGGAGAAGGTCAGTTTCACCTTCTCGAGTTCGAAGAGTTTCTCGTACTGGCGAATCAACGCGTTGCGCGGTTCGATGAGCACCCGGATTAATTCCTCCGTGCGCAACTCGTGCAGCGTCGCGATGACCGGCACGCGGCCGGAAAATTCTGGGATCATGCCGAATTTCACCAAGTCTTCCGGCTGCACCAGCGACAGTAGCTCGCCGAGTTTCCGGTCCTTCTTGGCCCGGATATCGGCGTTGAACCCGATCACGTTCGTTCCGACGCGTTTCTCGATGATCCGTTCGAGTCCATTGAACGCGCCGCCGCTGATGAACAGGATGTTCGTCGTATCGACCTGGATGCATTCCTGCTGCGGGTGCTTCCGCCCGCCTTGGGGCGGAACATTCGCGACGGTGCCTTCGAGCAGTTTCAAGAGCGCCTGTTGCACGCCCTCGCCGGAGACATCGCGCGTGATCGAAGGACTATCGCCCTTGCGCGCGATCTTGTCGATTTCGTCGATGTAAACAATGCCCGTCTCAGCGCGCGCGGGATCGAAGTCCGCCGCCTGCAAGAGCTTCAGGATCACGTTCTCGACGTCGTCGCCGACATACCCGGCTTCGGTCAACGTCGTGGCATCGACGACCGCGAACGGCACGTCCAACATGCGCGCGAGCGTCTGAGCGAGGAGCGTCTTGCCGCACCCGGAAGGACCAACGAGGAGAACATTCGACTTCTGGATTTCAACGCCGTCGATCTCGCCGCCGGCGGCGATGCGTTTGTAGTGATTGTGGACCGCGACCGACAACACGCGCTTCGCGTGTTCCTGACCGATCACGTACTGGTCGAGGAAATCTTTGATGTCGGACGGCGTAGGGACTTGCTGCGAACGGCTGACGCCTTTGCGCGCGCGATCTTCAGCAACGATATCGCCGCACAGGTTGACGCATTCATCGCAAATGTTGACGTCCGGACCGGCGATGAGCTTGTTGACCTCGTCGTGGCGCTTCCCGCAAAACGAGCAGGTAGTGACGTCGTTACGATTGCGATGCGATGCCATGCAAACCTCCGACCGACTGGCTCGGGCACATCGTCTGTACGAGGCTGCTGCGGGATAGGCAACTCGCAAGACACGACTTACTCGACCAATTCGAATACGCCCTCTCCGAATTTATAGCACTTTGCGGCGAATGTTGTCAACAATTTACTCGCCGCCGGAGAGCTTCATCCGTATTCTGCCATTAGCGCCGCCAACCGGTCAACCTGCCGCAGCAAAACCACTTCCGCGCGATCACCTAAACGTGACAGCGCCCACGCCGCGATGGGACGTTTTCGAGGGCACTATTGTCGATATCTTGGCGTTGCGCGTGGTCCCGTCGGTACCGAGTCTAGGCCGACAGCGCCTTCCGCGGGGCCACGGTGCGCTCGAGCACTTCATCGATAAGGCCGTAGTCTTTCGCCTCGTCGGCGCCCATGAAAAAGTCGCGATCGCTGTCTCGGCGGATCGTGTCTTTGGGTTGACCCGTGTGCCGCGCCAGAATCTCATCGATCATGTCGCCTATGCGCACGATCTCTTTGGCCTGGATATCAATGTCGCTCGCCTGACCCTGCACGCCGCTCATGATCTGGTGCAGCAAGAAGCGCGAATACGGCAGCCCGAAACGCTTGCCCTTCGTTCCCGCGGCCATCAGCACCGCGCCCATGCTCGCGGCCTGTCCGAGACAGATCGTGCTGATCGCCGGCCGAATGTACTGCATGGTGTCGTAGATCGCGAGGCCCGCGGTCACGCTGCCGCCCGGCGAATTGATGTACAGGCTGATGTCCTTGTCGGGGTCTTCGGCCTCGAGAAACAACAACTGCGCGATGATATAGTTCGCCACGTAGTCGTCGATCGGCATGCCGAGGAAAATAATGCGATCGGCCAATAGACGCGAATAGATGTCATAGGGCCGCTCGCCGCGGCTGGTCTGTTCGTAAATCGTAACCATTAGTCATCGTCCCCCTTGTTCCTGCTCTCGTCTGCTTCATCCATCTCGTCGCGCGACAGTTCCTTCTCCGTCACATTGGCATTATCCATGATTGCCGCAAGCGCCTTCGCGCGATAAATCCGGTCCGCATACGAGTCCCGTTCTTTCGAGGTGGCCAGGTATTGCGAGACCGCTTCCGCGTCCAAGCCCAGCCGATTCGACATGCGTTCCGCGTGCTGTTCCCAGTCGTCGTCTGTGATCTCGATCCCTTCGGCTTCGCCGATCTCGTTCAGCGCGACGATCGTCTTGATGTCGTCCATGGCCGCTTTCCGCGCGCCTTCTTCGATTTCGGCCATCCGCTCCTGAATGGCGTGCATGGGGATGCGCGCGCCCATCAGGCGCCGGATTTCCTCCTCGCGTGATTCGTTCGCAACCCGATTGATAATCGTCGCGGGGATTTCGTAGGTGCTGCCTTCCACCACGGTCCGCAAAGCGCGCGATTCCGCGATCTGTTGGGAGCGCGCCTTCGCGGAATCCTCGAGGTGCTTGCGCACGTTCGCCCGGAGTTCGTCCGCGCTCTCGTGGCCAAGTTCCGTGGCGAGTTCATCGTCGAGCGTCGGGACGACGCGGCGCTTCACCTCGTTCACCTTGATCTCGAAGTGCGCGGCCTTGCCCCGCAGGTCTTCGGAAAAATAGTCGTCCGGGAACGTCACGTCGCACTCGACCGTCGAGCCCGGCTTCGCGCCAACCAGGGACGCTTCGAATTCCGGGAAGAATCGGCCCGAGCCAACGATGTACGGGTAATTCTCGGCCGAACCGCCTTCGAACACTTCGCCCGCAATCGTTCCTTTGAAGTCGATGATCACCTGATCGCCGTTGTCCGCGGCGACATCCATCGCCTCGAACGTGGCGCTGCGCTTGAGCATCTCGCCGACTTGTTCCTCGACATCCCGATCGTCGATGACCACGATCGGCTTCTCGACCTCGATGCCACGGTACTTCCCGAGTTCGATACGCGGACCGACTTCGAACTTGAGCGTCACATTGATCGGCTCGCCGTCCTTGCGTTCCTTCAGTTCTTCGAGGCCGTCGATGTCCGGATAGCCGAGGGGTTTCAGATCCTCATCGTCAATGAGCTTCTTGAACGCGAGGCCGACGAGCTTGCCTTCCACGTCGCCCTTGACCACCTTGGCGAACTTTTTCTCCACGAGTTTCCGCGGCGCTTTCCCGCGCCG
>JBGTJY010000097.1:0-2309 GCA_041744855.1 Candidatus Hydrogenedentales bacterium | reverse complement strand
GAGCCGGTCACGCAGAACTCGATGCGCGTGTCGGGTGGATTCTGGGCACTGGATGCGTCGCTCGCGTACAGCCGGCACTATCCCAGCGTGAACTGGAACATGAGCTATTCGCTGTACTACGAAGAACTCGCCGCGTGGTTCCGCGAGAATGCGCCGGCAGGTTGGAGCGAACGCCGTCAACAAGTCGTCGACCTTTTGCAGAAGGACACCGAGTTGCAGGAAATCGTGCAGCTTGTCGGACCCGATGCGTTGCAGGATCAGGAACGGCTCATCCTCGAGATTTCGCGCATGATCAAGGAAGTGCTCCTGCAGCAGAACGCGTATTCAGATGACGACGCGTACAGCTCGCTCGAGAAGACCGGCGGATTGATGGACGCGCTGATGCAGTTCTATGAAGAGGCACAGGGCGCAATAGGCCAGGGCGTCAACCTGGTGACAATTCTCAACGATCCCTCGCGCGAGACGATTTCTCGGCTGCGCGAATTGAATTCCAATGGGTTCGCGCCGAAGAAAGAAAAGGTCGTTCTCGAGATGAAGGCAGCCCTGCAAGGATTGATCGAAAGCGCCGCGTAACCGCGCTGAACGCGTAACCATACCGCTCAAAGGAGCTTTTTGTCATGGCAACATCCGCAACCTCGGACCTTCTTCAGAAGGAATACTGGGACCTCGAATACATCACGGGTCCTCTGGTTTTCCTGCGCAACGGCGACCGCTTCCCCACGGGCGCGATCCTCGACATCACGATGGCGAACGGCGAAGTGCGTCAGGGCCAGGTGCTCGAAGCGACGACGAAGGCGGCGATTGTCCAAATTCTTCAAGGGACGCAGGGCATCGACATCAAGGGCACGGCGGTCTCGTTGAAAAACGAAGGCGCGCGCATCGCGTGCTCCGAGGACGTGATCGGGCGCCGCTTCAATGGGACGGGCGAACCGATCGACGGGCTCGCGCCAATCGTGGCCGAAGAGGTGCGCGATATTGTCGGCTCCGCGATTAACCCGGTCTCGCGCGACAAACCCAACGACTTCATCGAGACGGGCGTCTGCGCGATCGATGGATTCAACACGCTCGTGCGCGGCCAGAAGTTGCCGGTGTTCTCCGGTTCCGGTCTGCCCGCCAATCAGCTCGCGAATATGATCGTGCAGAATTCCCGGGTGCGCGGCGAATCCGAACAATTCGTCGTCGTGTTCGGCGCGATGGGAATCACGGCGCGCGAGGCGGATTATTTCAGGCGCGCGTTCGAAGAGGGCGGTCAAGGTTCGCGCGTGGTCGCGTTCATGAACAAGGCGGACGACCCGGCGATCGAGCGTTTGTTCGCGCCGCGTTGCGCGCTTACCATCGCGGAATATCTCGCGTTCACGAAGGGCTATCAGGTGCTCGTGATCCTTACGGACATGACGAGCTACTGCGAGGCCTTGCGCCAGATTTCCTCCGCGCGCGAAGAAATCCCGGGACGCCGCGGATACCCCGGCTACATGTACACCGACTTGTCGACGATTTACGAACGCGCGGGGCGCATCATCGGGCGCAAAGGCTCGGTGACGCAGATTCCGATCCTCACGATGCCGGACGACGACATCACGCACCCGATTCCAGACCTGACGGGCTATATCACGGAGGGGCAGATCGTGTTGGGCCGCGGCCTGCACCGGCAAGGCGTGTTCCCGCCGGTCGACGTGTTGCCGTGTCTCTCTCGCCTGATGAACAACGGTATCGGCGAGGGCCGCACCGAGAAGTGGCATCGCGAATGGTCCAACCAGCTTTACGCGTCGTATGCGCGCGGCCGCCAGGTACGCAAGCTGATGGCGATCGTCGGCGAAGACGCACTGACGGACATCGACAAGAATTACCTGCGCTTCGCGATCGCGTTCGAACGCCAAATGATTGGCCAGGGCGAACAGCGCCGGACGATCGAGGAAACGTTCGATCTCGGCTGGCGCCTGATGGGCCTGCTGCCGCGTCAAGAACTGACGCGTGTCAAGCGCGATCTTGTGGACAAGTATTACAAAGAGACGAAAGCGGAAGACTTTAAGTAAACAAAACTGTATTCCCGGTCATGCTGAGCGACAGCGAAGCATCACGTTCCGAGGATAACCTGGGCGATTGCGCGAGTGGGATGCTTCGCTGACACTCAGCATGACGTGTTAAGAGGACGAAATCATGGCGATGGATGCCGGCGCAGCAACACGCATGGAGCTGATGGCCAAGCGTGGCCAGATCAAGCTTGCGAAGGACGGCGTGTCGCTCCTCGAGGGTAAGCGCGAGGCGCTTCTGCAGGAACTCATCACGCGCGCGAAGCAACTCCGCGAGTT
>JBGTJY010000096.1:0-1663 GCA_041744855.1 Candidatus Hydrogenedentales bacterium | reverse complement strand
CTCGGGCATGCTGCCGCCGTTGGTGTCGCACATAACGACGATCGAGGCGCCGCCCTCGACGGCGGCTCGAATGGTTTGTCGGGCGTAGACGGGGTTGGCCTTCCAGCCGTCAAAGAAGTGTTCGGCGTCGTAGATCACGTCGCGGCCCGACTCGCGCAAGAAGGCGATCGTGTCGCGAATCATGGCCAGATTCTCTTCGAGGGAAACTCGCAGTACGTCGGTCACATGAAAGTCATGCGTTTTGCCGACGATCGTGATCACCGGCGCCTTGGATGCGAGCAGCGCTTTCATGCCGGGATCGTCGGCCGGCTTCACGCCCTTGCGGCGCGTCATGCCAAACGCGCACAGCCGGCTGTTCTTCAGCGGATCGGCGGCGATGCGTTGAAAGAACTCGGCGTCCTTGGGGTTGGAGAGCGGGTAGCCGCCTTCGACGAAATCGAAGCCCAGCTCATCGAGTCGCCGCGCGATGAGCAGCTTATCTTGTAGGGAGAAGTTGACGCCTTCGCCTTGGGCGCCGTCGCGTAGCGTTGTGTCGTAGATCTGGATTTTTGTCATGGTTGGACTCACACAGACTGGTCGCTGAAGCGAGCAGTCCGTAAGGACATCAACAAAGTCCGTAAGGGTATCAATAAAAAAACCCCGAGGCTTTTTGGCCTCAGGGTTGGTATGTTTCGAGTGAGATCGAACCGACCCTTACGGCCTCCGTTGCGCAATAATCACGATGCTGCCGACAATGGCGGGCGAAAACAAGGCCATTTTGAGCAGCGGTGAAACCATGGGAGTGGGGTCAGTGCAGGCTTGCAGTCAGTTTAACTAATCTATGCAAGGATAGCCGGATAATGGGTGGTAGTCAAGTTGCCACGAAGATGGCCGAATCTAGGGACCTGGGTAATTGAGAAAATGTTCGCGGATGGAGAATCTCCTGCAACTGAATCCTTTGCATAAAGACGCTCGCGGTAATCAATATGCCGTGCATTAATTCTTGATGAAGGATTTTCTTTTCGCGTGTGCGGGTGATTTGTGGATGCTGAAAACTTATTCCGTTGCGCGATCGTGAGTTACGCTCGTCCTGCGCGGTCCGCACGTGAAATATTGTTGTGATGAAATATCCTTATCTCGGGTTGACCCGGCGCGCGCCGCCGGTTTAAGGTGGCTCTCGTTAACCCCACCTTTGTCCGCTGCACCCCACCCACCTTGGCGGACTGCTGACCCCTTTCATCGAAAGGAGCTTACTATGCGCAATAGCATTGCGCGCACGGGCTTCACGCTCGTCGAAGTTTTGGTAGTGATCGCGATCATCGGGATCCTGGTCGCGTTCTTATTGCCAGCGATTCAGGCGGCGCGCGAATCGGCGCGTCGCACGCAGTGCACGAACAATCTCAAGCAGATTGGTGTTGCGGTGCAAAGCCACCACGATACGCGGAAGCACTTCCCGATGGGCCGCAACAAGTTTGATCAGTATGCCGTGTCGTGGGCGTTTTTCCTGTTGCCTTACATGGAGGAAACGGCGCTTTACAATTCGTACGATGCGAAGGCCCGCGTGGATGATCCGCCGAATAACGCGACGATGCGCACGCCGATCGAAACCTACGCCTGTCCAAGCCGTCGCAAAGCGGCGGCGGACCGCAACTTCGATAACAACGAGGCCGCGCCTAAGCCGGAA
>JBGTJY010000095.1:0-3939 GCA_041744855.1 Candidatus Hydrogenedentales bacterium | reverse complement strand
CTTCGTGCTCCACGAACTCCGCGATGCCCTCCGCGAAATCGGCGCCGACGTCGTCTTCCTCCAAGAAGTCCAGGGCGAGCACACCGTCAAAGCCGGCAAGCACGGCGATTGGCCCAACAAAAGCCAATACGAATTCCTCGCCGACGAAGTCTGGCAAGATTTCGCCTACGGCCAGAACGCCGCCTATCGCAACGGCCACCACGGCAACGCGCTGCTGTCGAAATTCCCGATCTCCCACTGGGAACAATTCGATATCTCCACCAATCCCATCGAGCAACGCGGATTCCTCCACTGCGAAGTCACGCTCCCCGGCGTCGGCCCCCTGCACTGCGTCTGCATCCACCTCGGCCTGACAGCCGTCGCCCGCCGCAAGCAACTCGCGAAAGTCGAGGAGTATGTCCATCAACACGTCCCGCCCGCCGCCCCCCTCATCATCGCCGGCGACACCAACGACTGGAGCGGACTCCCCACCGGCGAATTCTCCCGCCGCCTCAACCTCCACGAAGCCTACAAAGCAAAGTGGGGCCGACACGCGCGAACGTTCCCCACGAAGGCCCCCGTCCTCTGTCTCGACCGCATCTACCTGCGCGGCCTCCAAGTCATCCGCTCCGAGGTCTACGTCAACGGCCACTGGGGCAAGCTATCCGACCACGCCGCCCTAATGACCGAAGTCACAACCCCCTAAGCACCCAATCGTCCGCACCAGTCCATGTCCGTCCATGTTCGTCCGTGTCCGTCGGTGTCTCTCCGTACTACAATATTCCATCTCCTATCGCTTTATCGAAGAGTTTGGCCAAGCCACCGCGCAACTCAATGCGGCGTCAACCGTTTCGTCATCGTCATCGTCATTGTCATCGTCATCGAAATAGAACTTCATCAGTGTTCATCTGTGGATATCGGTGTTCATCTGTGGTGAATTTTTTCGTGAAAATCCGTGAGCATTCGTGGCTAGCAAGGTTTGGTTGCGGCCACACCGCGTCGTGTCTGTCCGTGTCTGTCCGTGTCGTCCGTGCAGGTCCGTGTCCGTCCGCATTCATTCCTCCCATACTTCCCATTCCTCCCATACGTCCCATTCCTCCCATCCACAAACCCACGCCAAATTGCTCAGCATTCCCCCCATTTGCTACACTCAACGATTCGCACCGCCATGAATACGCCCATCATCGCCGGCAATTGGAAAATGCACCTCACCATCGACGACTCGGTGGCGCTGGCGCGCGAAGTCGCGCGTGCCTGTTCGCCAACCACCGTCGTCGACGTAGTCGTGTGTCCGGTCTTCACAGCCCTCTCCGCCGTATCCAAAGCCCTGGCCGGAACCACCATCGCCGTCGGTGGACAAAACTGCTATCACGAGGCCCAAGGCGCATTCACCGGCGAAATCGCCCCCCAAATGCTCCGCGACGCCGGCTGCCAATGGGTCATCATCGGACACAGCGAACGCCGCCACACCATCGGCGAGTCGAGCGAGCTCTTGAACAAAAAGCTGCACTACGCCCTCGAGTCCGGCATGCGCGTAATGTTCTGCATCGGCGAAACACTCGACGAACGCAATTCCGGAAAAATGGACGCCGTACTACGCACACAAGTCCACGAAGGCCTGCGCGGCCTCGCCGACAACGTCTTCGCGAATCTCGTGCTAGCCTACGAACCCGTGTGGGCGATCGGCACCGGCGTCACCGCGACGCCCGCCCAGGCCGAAGAAGCCCACGCCTTAGTGCGCAGTCTCGTCGCCGCGGACTTCGGTGAAACTATCGCCCAGTCCCTGCGCATACAATACGGCGGAAGCGTCAAGGCCGACAACGCCGCCGAACTCTTGCAACAGCCCAATGTGGACGGCGCGCTCGTCGGCGGCGCGTCGCTCAAGGCCGAGTCGTTTGCCGCCATTGTGAAAGCCGCCGCGCAAGTCGCAAAGTCGCGATTGGCGCACGCCCAATAGTAGGCTAATAATAGGTAGAAGGAACGTCGTCACCATGTTCAATGCAATTTTCAGCCTCGACACACTGTACTGGATCCTTATGGTCCTCTACGTGCCCGCGTGTTTCGGCCTCATCGTTCTCGTACTGCTCCAAAAGGGCAAAGGAACCGGATTCGCCGGAGCCTTCGGCATGGGCGCCGGCTCGGAGACCGTCTTCGGACCCCGCGCGCGCAAAAGCCTGCCCGTACGCCTCACCTACACCGCCGCCGCCACCTTCATGGTCATCGCGCTCGTCATGAGCATGATCGCCGGAAGAATCGGAAAAGGTGATGCACCCGCCCTAGCCGAAGTCACTGAGGACTCGATCGCGCCGGTGACCTCGGGCTTAAGCGGCCTCGGCCTCGGCTCTGGTAAACAAGGCGCCGCTTCCCCAGAAGAGGAAACGCCCACCGAAACCGCAACCGACCCCGCCGCCACCCCGCAAGCCGAAGTCGAAACCATCGAAGCAGAAGACACGCCAACTGAAGTCACGCCAACTGAAAACACGCCAACTGAAGAGACCCCGGCAGAAACGGCCCCCGCGCCAGCAGAAACAACGCCGCCAGCCCCCGCCGAATCCACGCCCCCGCCCGCTGAAGACGAAGACCAACCTACCGAACCCGGCGCGACCGAAGACCAACCCGCAAATCCCCCAAGCGCGCAGTAACACATCGCTGAGAGTTTCGCGCCCAATGAAAAAACACTCCCGAACGCCCGCATTTCTCCGTCCGTGTCCGTCGCCCTCATAATTCCGATGCTTCCCATACTTCCCATAAAATTTGCCGCTATCCGCCGTGGTTTTGTGCTTGCGGCTACACCCCGCAGTAACATCCGCACCGACGGGGGAGACTAAGTGGATCGCATCCTAATACGCGGCGGCAACCCGCTCCACGGCTCCGTGCAAGTCCGCGGCGCGAAAAACTCCACCCTCCCCCTCATGGCCGCCACCCTGCTCGCCGAGGGAACCTGCACCCTCCACAACGTCCCCTGCCTCGCCGACGTCTTCGCCATGGACAAAATCCTCAGCGAAATGGGCATGGGCATCGATTTCACCGGACGCTCCATGACATTCGACCCGTCCGGTCTCAATTCCACCGAAGCCCCCTACGAACTCGTCCGCAAAATGCGCGCGTCGTTTTTCGGCTTGGGACCCCTCCTCGGCCGCTTCAGCCCGGCCAAAGTCTCCCAGCCCGGCGGCTGCGCGATCGGCTCGCGCCCCGTCGATATCCATCTCAAAGGACTCGAGGCCCTCGGCGCGAACGTGCGCATAGAAGAGGGATACGTCGTGGCCGAAGGCCGCCTGAAAGGCGCGGACGTCGACCTCGATTTTCCAAGCGTCGGCGCGACCGAAAACCTGATGATGGCCGCATCGCGCGCGACGGGCTTTACGCGCCTGCGCACTGTCGCCCGTGAACCGGAGATCGTCGACCTCGGAGATTTCCTCAACGCCATGGGCGCGCAGATTTCTGGCGCGGGGACTGATTTGATTTCGATTCAAGGCGTCGACAAGTTGGAAGGCGCGGAACACTCCGTCATTCCCGATCGCATCGAGGCCGGCACTTTGCTCATGGCCGCCGTGGCGACCCGCGGCGAAATCACCCTGCAAAACGTTAACGGCGATCATCTGCCGATTTTCTTGGACAAACTACGGACCATGGGCGCCGAAGTCGAAGTGCAAGGCTCGCGAATCTACGTCAAGGCCACCAACGGCCTCAAAGGCGTCGCCGTCACCACGCAGCCCTACCCCGGCTATCCAACCGACCTGCAAGCCCAGCTCATGGCCCTAGCGTGCGTCGTCGAAGGCGCCACCACCATCAAAGAGACCGTCTTCGAAAACCGATTCCTCCAAGCCGCCGAACTCAGCCGCATGGGCGCCAACATCCAAATCGACGGCAACACCGCCGTCGTCCGCGGAGTAGCCGGCCTCACCGGAGCACCCGTCATGGCCTCCGACCTACGCGCAAGCGCCGCCCTAATCATCGCAG
>JBGTJY010000094.1:0-1864 GCA_041744855.1 Candidatus Hydrogenedentales bacterium | reverse complement strand
AAAAGAAGTTTACGGTTCGCGCCTGCCGGTTCGTCCCGGCGGTCGCGCGAATGGCGCGGGGGGCGACAAGCTCGCCGACTCCGTGCAATCGGTCTTTGATCTCGCGCTCGAAACGCAAGGCCCGGAGCGCACCGCGCAACTGCTCGAACAACTTGCCGACAAGCTGCGCGCCCAGCAGCACGAAATGCCGCGCGGCTTCAACACGCCGTATCGTAATACGATTCCCACGGATCATCAGCCCGAGTATCCCGGTGACTGGAAAACGGAAGTCCGCCTCAAGAGTTTGATGCGCTGGAACGCGATGGCGATGGTGGTGAAGGCCAACTCGACGACGAACGTCGGCGGTCACATCTCGACCTACGCCTCGGCGGCGACGCTTTACGAAGTGGCGTTCAATCATTTCTTCCGCGGGCGCACGGAAAATTTTCCCGGCGACGCGGTTTATTTTCAAGGGCACGCCGCGCCGGGAGTTTATGCGCGTGCGTTTCTGGAAGGGCGGCTGGACGAAACGCACCTCCGGAATTTCCGCCAGGAACTCGCCGAGGGCGGCGGGTTGTCGTCTTATCCGCATCCGTATCTGATGCCGGATTTTTGGCAGTTTCCGACCGTTTCGATGGGCCTCGGCCCGATCATGTCCATTTACCAGGCGCGCTTTAATCGCTACCTGCAAGCGCGGAAGTTAATCGGCGATCAAGACCCGAAGGTCTGGTGTTTCATCGGCGACGGCGAAAGTGACGAGCCGGAAACGCTCGGCTCAATCACGCTCGCGTCGCGTGAGAATCTCGACAACCTGGTCTGGGTCATCAATTGCAATCTTCAGCGCCTCGACGGCCCGGTGCGCGGCAACGGCAAGATCATTCAGGAACTGGAAGCCCTGTTTCGCGGCGCGGGTTGGAACGTCATCAAGGTGATCTGGGGCAGCGACTGGGACGAACTGCTTGCGCGCGACAAGTCCGGCCTGCTGCTCAAGCTGGTGAATCACCTCACCGACGAGCAAATTCGCAAATTGCTGCGCGGCGGGCATGACACTCGCAAAGTCTATGCTGCCTATCAGGCGGCCATGGAACACAAAGGCCAGCCGACGGTGATTCTCGCCACAACGGTAAAGGGCTACGGCCTCGGCGAAGCGGGCGAGGGCCGCAACATTTCGCATCAACAAAAGAAGATGAACGAAAAGGAGCTTCGCGAATTCCGCGAACGCTTCGACATTCCCATCAGCGACGACGTCATTGCCGGCACGCCATTTTATCGGCCCCCGGCGGACAGTCCCGAAATCAAGTATCTGCTCAAACGACGCAAGGCATTGGGAGGATTTCTGCCAGCCCGCCAAACCGCGACCGCCAAACTGGAAATCCCGACCGCGGATTTCTACAAGGAGTTTTTCAAAGGCTCGGGTAGCAGTGAAGCGTCCACGACGATGGCCTTCGTCCGCTTGCTCTCCGTGCTGCTCCGACACAAGGGCATCGGCAAGAATATCGTGCCGATCATTCCCGACGAGGCGCGCACGTTCGGCATGGATTCGCTGTTCCGCGAGATCGGAATTTATTCGTCCAAGGGACAGCTTTACGAGCCGGTGGACAAAAAATCGCTGCTCTATTATCACGAGGCCAAAGACGGACAGATTCTTGAAGAAGGAATCACCGAGGCCGGCTCGATGTCTTCGTTCGTCGCGGCAGGCACGGCCTACGCCACGCACGGCGTGAACATGGTTCCGTTCTACATCTACTATTCGATGTTCGGGCCGCAACGCGTGGGCGATCTCATGTGGCTCGCCGGCGACATCAAGGCCAAGGGCTTTCTGCTCGGCGCGACTTCTGGTCGCACCACGCTCAACGGCGAAGGACTGCAACATCAGGACGGCCAC
>JBGTJY010000093.1:0-1950 GCA_041744855.1 Candidatus Hydrogenedentales bacterium | reverse complement strand
GTTCGTCCCGCCGATCGTGACGTAAGACCTCGTCCTCTCTGTCATTATGAGCGCCAGCGAAGACCTCGTCCTCTCTGTCATTCTGAACGCCAACGAAGCTTTCGTCCGCTCTGTCATTCTGAGCGCCAGCGAAGAATCTCGCTTGAGTGGAGTCCAGCGACTGACGAGATTCTTCGCTTCGCTCAGAATGACTCGATGGCGATGATTCCTGCGCGAGCAAGTCCCCGGCAATTTGTTCGATCGTAAACGCATCGAACGGCATGTCCGCGTTGATCGCGTCGATCACCCAATCCCGGTATTTCCAAATCGACCGCGGCGCATCGATGCTGTAGCCGTTCGAATCGGCATAACGCGCGAGGTCGAGCCAGTGCCGCGCCCAGCGTTCGCCGTAGTGCGGCGACGCGAGGAGGCGATCCACTTCCCGTTCGTATGCGCCCGGCGATCCATCCGCAAGGAAGCGATTCAGATCCGCGATAGTCGGCGGCAGGCCAGTCAAATCGAGAGCAACACGCCGAAGCAAAGTCGCTCGATCCGCTTCGGGCGACGGCGTCAATCCATTCGCCTCGAGTGACGCCAGCACAAATCGATCGATCGGGGTTCGGGTCCACTGGGGATCGAGCACGTCAGGCAGAGACGGGCGCACGGGCTGCTGAAATGCCCAATGCAACTCGTACGGCGCGCCGGCTTCGATCCATCGACGCAACGTATCGATCTGCGCCGAGTTCAAATCGAGCTTCGCGTCCGGCGGGGGCATCCGCTCGCCAACATCCGTGTGCGTGATTCGGCCAAGCATCTCGCTCACGCCACCGGCGTCGGCCCATGCGACCGAACGAATACCGTCTTCGGTATCAAGGCGCAGATCGGCTTTGCGTTGAGCGTCGTCAGGACCGTGGCACTTGAAACAATGATTCGAAAGAATGGGCCGGACTTCGCGCGAAAAATTCGGCGCGGTTTCCTCGCCAGCGACCTGCAATCCGGTCATAGCGAGAAATAGCCACGGATAAACGCGGATGAACACGGATTTCGATTTCTTCGCGCGGGTAAACATTTCGCGTAGATTATAGGGGAATTCACGCTCTCGCCGGTATCGCGGGCCGTCCCTAACGTAGATTTCAATCTGTGCCCATCGGTGAAATCTGTGGACCCTATCCCATGTTCTCTCGATTGCCCCGTCAGTTATCATGAACCCAGAGATCGGAACCGACATGGACACGCAACCTTTAAATCACATCGACGGCAAGTGGCTGACGTACACCTCCGAATCGCGCGGCGATTTCGGCGCCATCGAGTCGCGCAACCCAGCAGACTGGCGCGAGGTCGTTGCCACCGCGCCCCTATCGACCGAATCCGAAGTCAATCAAGCCGTTGAAGCGGCAACGAAAGCCTTTCCCAATTGGCGGCGCACGCCAGCCCCGAAACGCGGAGAAATCATCGCGCGGGCCGGGGATATCCTCGCGCGCGAGAAGGAACGCCTAGGCCACCTCGTCTCGCTCGAAATGGGCAAGCCGATAGCTGAAGGTCTCGGCGACGTGCAAGAGGCCATCGGGATGGCCTACCTCGCGGCCGGCGAAGGGCGCCGTTTGTACGGGGATACGGTTCCATCGGAGTTGCCCAATAAACTGTGCATGACGTTTCGCGAATCGATCGGCGTGTGCGGGCTTATCACGCCGTTCAATTTCCCGATGGCCATTCCCGCGTGGAAAGGTTTTCACGCGCTCATTTGCGGGAACACGATCGTTATCAAGCCCGGCGAGGACGTGCCGCTCTGCGCCGCTGAGTTCGTGAAGTGTCTCGAAGAGGCAGGGTTCCCGCCGGGCGTCGTTAATCTCGTTCAGGGCGACGGCGCGACCGGCGAAATGCTTGTGCGACATCCCGATGTGCGGCTGATTTCGTTCACCGGGTCAAGCGAAACGGGCGCGAAAGTGGGCGCGCTCTGCGAACAACTGCACA
>JBGTJY010000092.1:0-6452 GCA_041744855.1 Candidatus Hydrogenedentales bacterium | reverse complement strand
AGCTATTAACCGCCGGGGGTATGGTGCGCGCTGGGCGGTCATAGTATCATGTGCGGCTTGCCGTCAAAAAACGGCGGACAAAACGAACGAAGGAGAAATGTCATGCCCCATGGTGGAAAACTCGCCGCGAAGGCGTTTAAATCGATGGGTGTCGAGTGCGTGTTCACGCTTTCGGGCGGGCACATCATGCCCATCTACGACGGGTGCCTCGAGCAGGGCATTCGCATCATCGACGTGCGCCACGAACAGGCGACGACACACGCCGCGGACGCGTGGTCTCGGCTCAATCCCGGTAAGGTGGGCGTCGCGCTCGTGACCGCCGGGCCCGGCGTGACGGATTGCGTGACGGGCGTGGCCAACGCGTGGCGCGCGAATTCGCCCATCCTCGTGATTGGCGGGCAGGGGCCCTTCGGCAATCTGGGCCGCGGCTCATTGCAGGAGATGGACCACGTCGCGCTGATGAAACCGATCACGAAATGGTCCGGCGCGTGTTACGACACGACGCGCATTCCGGAGTACATCGAGATCGCAGTGCGCCACGCCGTGACGGGTATTCCCGGCCCGGCGTTTCTCGAGATTCCCATGGATATTCTGATGAGTGACGCGGAGGAGCGGCTCGTGCGCTTCCCGCCGATTCGCACGTCGCCGCCGCTCATTTCGCCGCAGGAAGACGTATGCCTGGAGGCGGTGAACGTGTTGCAGCGGGCCAAGCGGCCATTGCTGATGGCGGGGACCAGCGTGAAATGGTCGAACGCGCAGAAACAGATGGCGGCGTTCCTCGAGAAGACCAAGATTCCGGCGTATGCGAACGGCATGGGCCGCGGGACGATCCGACGCGATTCGCCGCTGTTGTTCAACCGCACGCGGCGCGACGCGATCGCGAATTGCGATTGCATCGTCCTCGCGGGATGCATCCTCGATTTCCGGATGAAGTTCGGGGAGGAAATCCCGAAGGACGCAAAGGTAATCCAACTGGAGATGGATAACCTGCTGATCGGCCAGAATCGCGCTGCGGACGTCGCGCTTGTGGGAAATCTCGCGAGCACGTTCGAGTCGCTCATTGACGTGATAACGGAGAGCAAAGCGCAGATCGATTTCTCCGCGTACGCCGCCGAGCTGCGCGCGAAAGAAGATGCGATGGAGAAGAAAATCGCGGGCGAGGCCTCGTCGGACGACGTGCCGATTGTGACGCAACGCTTCGTGAAAGACATCGCAGAATTCGTTTCGCGCGACGATGACATGATCGTGATCGGCGATGGCGGCGACGTAGTGGCAGCGGCGGCGAAGGTCGTGCCGATTCCGAAAAACGGACTCTGGATGGACCCGGGCCCGCTCGGGACGCTCGGCGTGGGAATGCCGTTCGCGCTCGCGGCCCAGGCGACCTACCCGAACCGCAAGGTACTGATTATCTACGGCGATGGCTCGTTCGGGCTGAACGGCTTCGAATACGACACGGCGGTGCGGTTCAATCTCCCCATCGTCGGAATCGTGGGCAACGACGCCGCCTGGGGCCAAATGATGCGTCCGCAGTTAGCGTTCTATGGTCAGGCGGTCGCGACCGAACTCGCCTACACGCGTTACGACAAAGTAGTCGAAGCGCTCGGCGGCCACGGCGAATACGTCGAGCACCCCAAAGACATCATCCCCGCGCTGGAGCGGGCCTTCGCATCGAAGAAGCCCGCGCTCGTGAACGTGAAGCTGAAACAAGACCGGGAGTATAAGGGTGGCGCGTATATCTGACAGGGTTGGATGGACTTACGAACGTATATTAGGAAATCTTTTCGCGAGCCGACCAATCGCATGCTCAAGATTGGAATTGATAGTGGCAATCGATTTCCTCGTGAATCCCTGCGCTTCCTGGCCGAAACGCATCTGTCTGACGCTTTCGAATCTCACTCACTTGCATGTTGACTAGTTGGACCCGTCTACAGCACGCTGTTGCCGCTCTTGTTAATGCGTCTCGCAAGGATTCCGGATTCAAGGTTGGATGTCCGATTCGAATTATGACTTGTGCGCTTGGACTCATAATTTTGTCGAACGTGCACCACATGTCACTAATAAAGGTCCAATATCGTTTGTCGTTCGAATGACGGTCATCACGCGAAGATGAATTCGAGACCGGGTAGTGCGGTCCGCCGAGAAACCAAAGGCGAAGCCATTGGTCCTCCTGAAAATTCGTAACGTTTTGATACGGGGGAGATGTTATTGCGTATCGTATTGGAGATGGCAGACTACGTTTCTTCTTGGGAAGCTGCCTCAAATCCATATGGTAGACCCGACACGTTCCTTTTGGTGGAGGTTCCTCGTATCTAAAGTCCGCGCGAGAGCGGACAAGAGCGAAGACGTCCCGTTCGGGCGCGACCAGTCTGTGTCGGCGCCAATACCGAACGGAGTATCCCGGCTTCGTTGAAATCGTGCGTGGCATTTGGTTGCTCAGATACGACGTTGAACGGTCCATTTCGCCATGTAACGACCCGAGAACCAGCGCAGCGAGCATTCGGTCGGCATCACTCCTCCGCCAGTTCAAAGACGCGCGGAGGTAAACCAATTGGTTGAGCGTCTTTCGGGAGAACGCGAATCGGAAGAACTCACCCAACTCGTCCGATTCATGTCGCCAATGCCGTCCGTCGAATGTGGCCTTGAGGCCATCCAAGCGGGTCTTAACGGCTTCGAGCGCAGGCGCATTCGTCTTTGCGGCGGTGAGACAATACGCGACGGGGTTCGTATCACAAGCAACAGCCTTTCGGCCCATCATCAGCGCTTGAAACGGTGTGGTACCGCGCCCGCTAAACGGATCCAAAATGACGTCGCCCGGTTCGGAGAGCCGTTCGATCCAGCCCGCGGCAAAACTTTCCGGAAACATTGCGAAATAAGGGCAGAGTGCGTGGAAACGGTGCCTCACGGAAGTTTCAACCCTTGTGAGTTGAGTGCCGCGAGCGTCCACGATTTCATTCGGGCGGCAGTTCCCGCAGAAACTTTGTCGGCGTACTCGACGATCCTACAACGGTCAAATAGAATTCCGGCGTTTACGCAATGGTTGTACCAAGTGCGGGACGGAACCCGCTCTGCAAGAAAGAAAAGTTGAAGCGGATCAACGGCAGGACCCTTCCTCATCCACTTCTGACAAAACTTTTGTGGATCGAGTCTTCCTAGGTGCTCGTTCCAACTCTTCCCCGTTTTACACTGGCCGAATCCAATCAACTGGCCACTACGCGAGTCCGCGAATTTCCGCCAGACTACAATGTCTAGGCAGTCATCTTGTTTCTTTGAACGAGTGTTTGGTGCTTCCTCGAACGAGATGCCCTCGCCCATTCGTTTGCACAACTCATTGATTTGCCCTCTGAAGCTGCGCCTTTCAAGCGTACCCGGCGAGGTCAGTGAGCCAGTTCCAAACAGCATGGAATCCACGTTTTCTGCAGGCCCGCCCCAGAAGCGCTCAGCGACTTCCATGCACAAGTTCTCGAAAATCTTGGTCGCATCGTCGTCTGCCTGAATCCGCTCGTATTTCATGTTCATCCGAGTCGCGAGAAGTAAAAAGATATAAATAAGCCTCTTGTCAATTTTTCCTCTCCTGGGGAACGGCCGAATCTCCACGAGGTCGCCTTGGGTTCCTAGGAAACCGTACGGATAACTATTTGCGCCGCATGCTCGCTGCCGGTCGGAGATCTCATCAAATGCTTCGACGATCGCCTGAGGTGTATCTCCAATCCTGGAATCGCCTTCGTCCGCGTTATCTGCACCGCGTCTGATTATCCTATCGATATCGAGTAGTGATACATTTCGATCGGTCCGCCTCAAGCATTCTAACTCGATGAAGTCCGCGATCTGGCTCAAATTATCAATGTGAGATTTGGGCACGAAGTCGAGGCTAGACACCTTCAAAATCCTTGCGACCGTGACCCCTTCCTCTAGTGTTTTTCTTGCGTTCCATCTCGCTCACGAGGTCAAAAGCCACGTCGCACACAATTTTTGCGAGGTTTAACAAATCATCCTCTCCCTTGAAGCCAGTACTTAGTACGCCTTTTGCCTTTTGAAGAGCGATCTTTGCTTGGCTTAAGGACTCCTCGAATACGCGATCGTCGCCCTTGCCTACGTCCATCGCCACATCGAGTGGCGATCCAGCACGGATCGACAGCGTCGCATCCTTGCTTTTGAGCACTTGGTCAAGATTGCGAAGATCGGGGTTTTGACTCACTATCAACGGCCGTAGCGCACCGCCTTTGTCTCCGTATAGCCATCGGCAAAGTTCGCCCAACTGTTGGATTTTTCTTTTGGGAACCGGGTCCCGTGTTTCAGTCGATAAGTCGCGGAGTGCTAAGAACTCTGCAATTCCTTCGTAGTCGAGACCTGTGTAGAGATGTGAAAATGAAAAATGCGGTTTGTATCGGTCATTTCGATTCCATACGCCTGCGTCTTCGGCTTGCTTGATGACTCGTAGTGCCCGATACAGTCTTTGAACTGTTCTGTGTTTATCGCCGATCTGGCGGGCGATTTCTTCCAATGGAATTCCATAGTCCTCGTGGACATGGGCGATGTACTCCGCTTTCGGATAGGATTCCCACGTAGCCGGTCCATTGACATGCTTGAAGCCGAGGTATTGCCATGCAGCCTCGCGAGTTGTGGGTACGACGGGAAGCGTGCGCAGAGTTTCGGCGACGGAAGGGGGTATTTTTGGGAGATCCGTGGCCCGCAATTGAAGACGTAGTTCGCTATTCAGCAACAGTTTGACGGCCGCGAGCCGGCGATTGCCCTCAATCACATAAAGATTTCCCTCTTCCTCAGCGACGAAAAGTGGTTCGTGAGAAAAGTATCCGTTCGCAGCGATTGACATGGCAATTTCGTCAACTGCCATGTTCTGCCAGAGAATGGTGAGCAACTCGTCTTGAGTGAGATCCTCACCGTCCGTGTAGTCGACCAGCCTCGGATTTCGCGGATCGAACAGAAGCTTTTCGACCTCAAGTCGTTCGTACGCACTAGGGGCGGTTGGTGCCGCCGCGCGTTGCCTGGATTCCTTGGCAATTGACATTTTCGTTTTCCCAGTTAGCACAGCCTGCTCGAATTATCCGCTACCTCCAAGGATACACATTCATTCGGTCTGGCCCAACTTCGTCGAACTTCGCAGCCACCCCTGGCACAGATTTACGACGTGGTTTTTTGTGTACGAAGAAGGCTCGCGTCGTACGAGGAGTTTGGTGGATAGCGGAGACTATGGGGTAATATTACGCGATGAACCGCGTACGACTGATTTTAGTCGGAGGATTCCTCGGGGCGGGGAAGACTACGTTGCTGTGGGAAACCGCGAAACGCTTGGCCGCGGAGGGCAAGCGCGTAGGGTTGATTACCAACGACCAGGCGCCGGATTTGGTGGATACCAGTTTCTTGTCGCGGGAAGGCATTGATGTGCGCGAGGTGTCCGGCAGTTGTTTTTGTTGCGACTTCGACGGACTGATCGGCGCCGCGAACGAATTGCGGAGTTCCATGAAGGCGGATGTGTTGGTCGCCGAGCCTGTCGGGAGTTGCACCGATTTGTCCGCGACGATCTTGCAGCCGTTGAAGGATAAGTTCGTCGAAGACTTCGAACTGTCGCCCTTGAGCGTTGTCGCGGACCCCTTGCGCTTGCAAGCAGTGTTGACGGAATCCGGGAAGGGCGCAGGCGCGAGCGGTCCCAATGGCGGGCCAGGAATGCATCCCAGCGCGGCATATATTTTTCGCAAACAATTGGAAGAGGCCGACTGGATTGTGATCAACAAAATGGACTTGTTGTCGTTCCCGCGGCGGAAGAATTTGCAGGCGATGATCGAGGCGGCGTATCCCGGCCGGCCCGTGCATTGGATGTCGGCGAAGGCGGGTATTGGCGTATCGGAATGGCTCGCGAAATTGGGCGATGACTCGGGCGCGGGTCTGCACATTCCCGAGGTCGACTACGACACCTACGCCGAGGGCGAAGCGGTGTTGGGCTGGCTGAATGCGGGGATCGAACTGACGGCGAATCCGGGGAAAACGATCGACGGCGAGCGAATCTGTCGAAGCGTGCTGACGCGTCTGCAGAACGCGGCGCGAGGACAGTCCGCGGAAATCGGGCACATCAAAGCGATGCTGCAATCGGACCAAGCCTATGTGGTCGGTAACGTGACCAGCTTGTCCGAGCCGGTCACGATCGGCGGAACGTGGAAAACGCCGGCCTCGCGCGCATCAATGATCTTGAACGCGCGGGTCGAGATGGCGCCCGAAGAACTGGAGCGCCTGTCGCGTGACGCGGTGACGAAGGCCTGCGGGTCCGACGTACACGCGGCGTTTCAACAGTTGCGCAGTTTTCGGCCCGGCCGACCCGAGCCGACGCATCGGTATGCTCGGGTAGTTGGCGGCTCAACGTAAAAACGAATTCCCTCCTGCGATTGCTCTCGCAGGAGGGATCAGCGTGAATCCAAAGCCTTTATCGGCTAGTTCTGATT
>JBGTJY010000091.1:0-5177 GCA_041744855.1 Candidatus Hydrogenedentales bacterium | reverse complement strand
GTCGTCCCCGCAGGCAGTAAGCGGGGACCTCCGCACTCCAGCACCTCTCCGCGCCTCCGCGGCTCTGCGCGAGTATTTCTCAGGTGGTTTGGTTGCGGCTCCGCCGCGCTGTACTACAATCCGTCAACTTCTTTGTCTTTTACCAAGAAGTTCATCTCTCCAACTGTCGTACCCGCACAGTAAGCGGGGACCTCTTTACTCCAAACCTCTGCGTAACCGTGTTCACCGGTGCCCATCGGTGTTCATCTGTGGTGAATTTTTTCGTGAAAATTCGTGAGCATTCGTGGCTAGATTTGGTTGCGGCTCCGCCGCGCTGTGGATATCGGTGTTCATCTGTGGTGAATCTTTCCCCCGTGATCCCCGTGTGCCCCGTGATTTGGTTGCGGCTCCGCCGCGCTATGTAGAACTACGATCGAACTCCCGAGCACTCCAAGCCGCAAAGTATCAACCCAGTGAAAAGTCCAATTCCCTACCAACTTCGAGTCGGCGTGACAGGACATCGAAATCTGCCGGACTCAGAGGCGGCGCGGCGCGCTGTCGAACGATTGATGGATCGGATTGACGCGCTGCTCGCCGACACGAATAGGGGAGCGGCGAAAGCGGATCGCTTCTGGAGGAAACCAGCCAACTGGTTCAACCGCGCGCTCGTTCGTTGTGCAAACCGAATCTTTCGTAGCGTGCCCGTTTCGCCCGATGTATTTCCTGAGGAAACACGTACGCCGGTCGAATGGGTCGTGGTATCTCCGCTGGCCAAGGGTGCTGACCGCATCGTCGCGGAGCTCGCGATGAACCGGAAGTGCGCATCGCTGCAGGCCGTGTTCCCGATGTCCGCGGACGAGTATCGCAAAGACTTCGCGGAGACGGGAGACCTTCAGGAATTCGACACGCTGCTTGCGCGTGCCACCAGACCTGTCATCGAACTCAATCCGAAGGGCGACGTTGTCACTGACAAGAACGCACGCGACCGAGCATATCTGCGAGTCGGTGAAGCCGTGGTGGACGCGTCCGAGGTTATTATCGCGATCTGGGACGGTGGCCCATCTCGCGGCCCGGGTGGCACAGCGGAGGTCGTCGAGTACGCGCTACGCGCGGGAAAACCGGTGCTGTGGATTAACAGCAAATCACCGGAAGATCCGGTCCAACGCCTCGTAACCCGCGAGAAAAGGAAGGACGGAACGCAAACATTCGCGTGGAATACGTTACCGATGCCGAAGACCGGCCGTGAACTGTCGCCCACATTTCACGCGCTTGCGGCATACAATCGCGATCCAGCGTTCAACGCAAACGAATGGGCCGCCCATGTCGAGGCAATACGCGCGGATTTTACGAAGGCCTGCAATGACGCAAACGTCTCGAGCGATCCGCGGCGCGCCGCCTTGGACCCGATCATTCCCGCGTATGCCAACGCCGATCTGTTGGCAATGCGGTATCAGCGACTGCATGAAGGAAGTATAAAGTGGCTTTACATTCTCGCGGCCAGCGCCGTATCCGTAGCGGTGACGCAGTCGTTCTTTCTACCGAAATATCCTCAGACGATAATCATCGAGGTCGTTCTCCTGCTCGCCATTCTCGCACTCCTGCGAATTTCGCGTCGGGAGAACTGGCACGACAAGTGGCTACACGACCGGCACCTGGCCGAACAACTGCGGACGCGGATGTTTCTCTCGGTGCTCGGCGAGCCGGAGTCGCGGGCTGCCGTTCCGCGAATCGAAATCCTGCCGTTCTACGAAGGACCCTCACGCTGGGTACAATCGGCCATCGAAACCATACAATCTCGAGTCCCGGTGGCGACCCGCACTGCCGAGGAACTGCGAAGCATACGTAGATTCCTCGCGGCGGCGTGGATTCGAGATCAGGCGAATTACCACACGAGCAATTCGAAGAAGAAGCGCCTGCGCGCGCAGACGGTTCATCGGATTGGGAACGTCATTTACGTGATCACGATCGCAGCCGCCACGCTACACGCGTTTGGCCCCAGCGGACACGGGTCGCATTCACCCCTCGGGAATGTCATCACCTCGTTGACCATCCTGCTCCCCGTCTGGATGGCCAACATGCACGCGATTAGCAATTTGCTCGAGCGTGACAAAATCGCCGCTCGTTCGGCCCGCATGGCGATACTGCTCGGTCAACTCGCCCGCGAGATGGAATCCACCAGCGACGAGCGGGAGATTTACGAAACCGCGCACCGCGCCGCGCTCGTTATCGCAAGCGAAAACCATGAATGGGTCATCTCACTCAGCTTCCGGGGCCCAGTCCTCCCGGCGTGAAGTTGCGTCCCGACTCGGTATCAATTTGCGAGCAAGGTTCGCGAACAAGCGCCGCTGTGCTCGTCGGTTTGCAGAGGGTAGCCATGATTAAATAGGGCGTAATCTTCCATGCCTTCTGATACCACAAATTGAGAGATTGCCGGGGGCGCGCTCGCGGATTGACCGTGTAATCCTCACCGGGAGGGACGCGCTCCTGCGCGTCCGGCTTGAAACGGTGGCCGCAGGTTTCGCTCGTTCCCCGGACGCGCAACTGTTCGAGTTTTGCAGTGAACTCATGGGAACGGGTTCCGTTTTTTAATTCGAGCTTCGTATTGGCGGGCATGCGTCCGACACTGCTTGGCCTCTTCCGATTGGCCTAGTCGGTCATGAGAGCGAGCTTTCGCCAGATACGCATCCACCATGATGGCGTACGTTTCATCTTCCGAGGCCAGCGAAAATACTTTATTGAAGTAACCAATTGCCTTTTCATCTCTTTGGTTTTTGCTATTTTTGAACGCCTTGCCCAGAAAGTAACCCACGCGTACCTGCTTAAGCGTTCGAAGAGGATTCTGCTGGATCACGCGACGAACGACCTTCGGGAATACCCCGAAGTAAAGTGCGTTTGGATGGCCGTCGTTTTTCATTGAAAGCACAAAGATACGGGGTTTCAATTGTTCTCGGACACTGCGCCGATCGTTATCTCTATTCCACCCCAACCACTGACGATCATTCGGCATCGTCTCTCGTGTCGTAGCCGCCCGGCGCTTCTCTGGCCATCAGCTTTTGACGCTCCTTGTCCTGTAGCTCGGCCTGGAGTTGGTGCTTCATTTGGACACAATCGAAGTCCTTCGGAGGTTTCACCGCTTCGCGTTCTCGGGCTTCGCGAATCAGTACGTCGATTTCGAGTTCTTGCGGCACTGCGATCTTCTCCCCTCTCCACCACCGAGCGAGCGAATCGTTAGAAGCGCGAAATCTTTCCGCTCGGAGCGAAATCTGTTCCTGTATAGACATGCCGGCGTACTTCGCGGCCCACTCATCCTGGAGGCGCCGCTTGAGTTGAATGCAATCAATCGAATCATTCTTACTCATCGTGAACAAACTCCGTGGGCGTCCGGATGTCAATCTGCCTAAGGCTCGAGCTATGGTTCACCGCGTTGAAACACGCGATTTGCGCGACATTGACGAGGTGTTTGAAATTCCAGCTGACAATGAAATCTGCACCGTTAAGCGTCGCCACGGCGACATGCAAAGCATCGGAGTAGGACTTTGGGGGCAGTACACCGTTTTCGATGTACCTGAGTGCGAGTGCATGTGCTCTCTCCTCGACAGGTACCCGGATCACGCATTTCGCGTTCAGCTGCTGAAGCAACGCTTTCACTTCATCGGGCGCACCGTCCAGCTCTTCGACGAGTACATCCGAGATCAATGCGATCAGTTCTCCGTTCTCAATCTGTTGGAAAATCGCTCGACTGGGCAACTCAAATCCAAGATCGAAACATCCACCAAACACTGAAGTATCGACATAAACCTTATAGACGGGCATGAATTCGTTCGTTCACCTTTACAGCAGTTCCCAAATCGGCTCGACCCCATAATCCACTACGGGCACCGGCCGCCCACCCGGACTCGGCAGTTCCGTCTCGAGATCAATCCCCAGGCAGTGGTACACCGTCGCCACTACTTCCGCCGGCGAGGTCGGCCGTTCGACGGGATACGCCCCGATATCGTCCGTCTTCCCCACGACGCGCCCGCCCTGCACGCCGCCGCCCGCCATCATGATGCTCCACACCTGCGGCCAATGATCGCGCCCGCCGGCGGGATTGATCTTCGGCGTGCGCCCGAATTCGCCCATCGCGACCACGAGCGTCGTCTCGAGCATTCCGCGCTGGTGCAAATCCTCGAGCAGCGCGCTGACGGCGTGGTCGTACATCGGCCCCACGAGATCGCTATAGCACTCGATCGGGCTGAATGGCGCGGACCCATGAATGTCCCACGTGATTTCGTTGAACACCGTCTCGAACATGTTCACCGTGCAAAAGCGCACGCCGCGTTCGATCAACCGCCGCGAGAGCAGACAGCTCTGGCCGAATTTGTTGTAGCCGTAGGCTTGACGCAACACCTCTGGCTCCTGCGACAGGTCGAATCCCTCGCGCGCCGACGCCGACGACATCAACGTGTACGCCTGGTGAAAAGTCTCATCGAGCAAACGCGCGTCCGCATTCTCCTCGAGTTGCGCCACCGAACTGTCCACGATCTCGCGCAACTTCCTCCGCCGCTCGATGCGCTCAGCCGAGATGTAATCCGGCGGCAACAAATCCGGCACGGCGAAATCCGGCTTCTGCGGCTCATCATTCAGAATGAACGGATCGTGCCGCTTTCCCAAAAAACCCGCAGTTTGGCCGTGCGGCATGTTCCCGCCCGTGTTCCCGATCGGACGCGGCATCAGCACGTGCGGCGGCATACCGTTTTGGCCGCCCTTGAGATAGCCATGCACACAACCCGCATGGGGCTGCTCGAGCGCATTCAGGAACAGCCGCCCCGTCTGCATCATTTGATGCCCCGTGTCATGCACGCCCGCCGCCTTGTGATGCAGCGTGCGCACCAGCGAAAACTTGTCGGCGTGCTTCGCAAGGCGCGGGAAGATTTCGGAAATCTGTATGTCGGGGTTATTCGTCCGCAGCGGCTTGTACGGTCCGCGGATTTCCGCCGGCGCATCGGGTTTCAAGTCGAAGGTATCGAGTTGACTCGGCCCGCCGACAAGGAAGAGAAAGATGCAGTTCACGTCTTTGCTCACCGCGCCGGCCTTCTTCAGATCGATGAATCCCGGCAAGCTGAGACCCAGCGCAGCGAGCGCGCCCGCGTGCAAAAAGTCCCGCCGCTTCAATCCATCGCAAAACTCAACCGATTTCCGCGCATCGATCCTAAACA
>JBGTJY010000090.1:0-6229 GCA_041744855.1 Candidatus Hydrogenedentales bacterium | reverse complement strand
TGGGCGATCGCGACGGCCTGGTCGTTGTAGAGGACCGTGGCGGGATCTGCCAGAGCCGCTTGCGAGCAGGCTACGGCGGCAATCGCGGTCAGGATTGAGTTTTTCATTTCGGGTTCGCCCTTCGACTCGATTGTAACTAGTCTATACGCTCGACACGGCGGATTCAACGCGTGTCGCGGTCGCTTGTCGGTAGGTTTTCGGGCGGTCGATTTCGCGCAACAATTCGGGCGTCAGCGAGTCCCAAAGGACTGGGTGCGCTTCGACGAGCCGGGCGATGTCAGCGAGGTGATTGATGCGCTTGCTTTGGCGTCGGGACGGTTCGGCCCACGCCTTCACCTTTCCGGCGAGCGTGTCATCGAGTGAGGAGACGCGCATGAGAACGCCATGGACATCCGCCGGCACGGAGCGCGCCGGGTAGTCGCGATACATCTCGCCGGTGCTCAACTGTATGGTTAGCGCGGAGTTGCCCTTGAAGTTGACCGACCATTCGAATCTTTCGGAACGGAAGCCTGCCTGCTCGAGTGCGGTGATCGCGCGCGTGATGTCGTTCGCGGAGACAACGAAATCGACGTCTTGGGTGACGACCGGGTTGTGTGCCCAATGGTTCACAGCGACTCCGCCGATCACGCACCAAACGATGTCGGCTCGTTCGAGGCAATCGACCAGGCGCATGACGTCATCCGTGCCGCCAGAAGTAGTCCAATCGAAGAATTGTTTTGGGGTCATGGAAGGAGAATAACGGGCCCAAAGATTCGTTGTCATTTGTGGAGGGATCGGCGCAACGGGTTAAGGGTGGAATAGCCTGCCCTGCCTCACAAAAAGCAAACCAGGTAGCGCCGCTTTTCAAGCGGCGGGTTGGGCGCATTCAACGGCTAAAGATCCTCGCCGCTTAAAAAGCAGCGCTACAAATAAGTGGAACCCCCTCGCCGCTTGGAAAGCGGCGGTACCAGGGAGGGAGCGCGTCCGTCCCGGAGTGCTACGCCGCAGGCAATGCGAACGCGATCAACTCCGAAGGCTCCGTCACGCCGCCGCCCGTCACCGCCACGTATTGCACGCCGTTCTTCATGTAGGTCATGGGGGAGCCGTGGAGGTGTCGATCGATCTTGATGCGGCCGACTTCTTTGCCGGTCGCCTTGTCGAGCGCGAGGAGCCAGGAGCTGATACCTGCCTTAGCGGTCGGCAGCGCTACGTCTCCATTGGCGTCGAGTTCGACGATTTCCGACTGGGCCGTTCCGCCGTTGTCGCGGTCAGACGTATCCGCAAGAATGGTAAAGAGCAGTGTTTTGGTGACACAGATGCCGCCTTCGGCGATGACGCCGTCAGGGAAGAACGAGCCGAGCGGCGGCAAGTTGAGGTGTTTGATCGCGGGGTGATTGCGCGGGCCGTCGCCAAAGGGCACTTGCCACGCGATGTCGCCACGATTGAGATCGATCGCAGTGATGCGCCGGTATGGCGGCTTGGTCAGGGGAAGTCCGCGCGGTCCGCCGCTGCCTTCCATGCCGCCGAAATTGATCGTATAGTCGAGGTCGGACATTGCGGGGTTAGTCTTCGTGAGACTCATCGCGCTCGGGAAGGTTTGCGACTGGACGTATAGGTAACCAGTCTCGGGATCGACGGATGCGCCGGGCCAATTGGCGCCGCCGCCCGCGCTCGGCAGTTGGAGCATCGCCTTTTTTCCGTTGGAGTCCTTCACGATATTCGGCGTGAACAGCGGGCCCATCACGAAGTCTTTGACGATCTCGAGAGCCTCTGCCCTCAATTCGGGCGTGAAATCGATTAGGTCGTCTTCGGTGATGCCCTGACGCTCGAACGCCGGCGGCTTCGTCGGGAACGGCTGCGTTGGCGCCATTTTTTCGCCCGGCACCGTGGTATTCGTGTCGACGGGGCGCTCCTCGATTGGCCAGATGGGTACGCCCGTGACGCGGTCGAATACGTACGTGAAACCCTGTTTGCTGACTTGAGCGACCGCCTTGATTTTCCCGCCGTTGACCGTGATGTCGATCAGGTTCGGCGCGCAGGGGAAGTCATAGTCCCAGATGCCGTGGTGCACGGCCTGGAAGTGCCACTTGCGTTCGCCGGTTTTCGAATCGAGACACAGCAGCGATTCGGCGAAGAGATTGTCGCCATGGCGATGGCCGCCGTAGTAGTCGCTCGTGGGTGTGCCGATGGGCAGATACAGCAGGCCGGTTTCGGGGTCCGCGGTCATGAGCGACCACGCGTTCGTATTGCCGCTCACTTTCCATGAATCGTTTTCCCACGTCTCGACGCCCACCTCGCCTTCCTGCGGGATCGTGTGAAAGATCCATTTCATCGCGCCGGTCTTCGCGTCGTAGCCGCGGATGTGTCCCGGCGGATTGAGCTTGCGCATCGGGAAATCCATGATGATCGAGCCGACGACGACGGTGTCCCCGACCGCGAGCACCGGTTTGTTGTCGCCGATGTCGCGCGCGTTTACTTTGCGTCCGAGGCCCTCGAGCAGATCGACCCAACTGCCGTCGGCGAACTCGGGGTCGGGCTGGCCGGTGCGCGTGTCGACGGAGACGAGCTGGCGTCCGCCGGTGGACATAAAAATCCGTTCGCGCGCGCCATCGGTCCAGTACGTGACGCCCCGGTGGTGAAACATGCTGTGGGTCACGGGGCCGCGCTCGTAACTCTTCGGGTCGTGAACCCACAACGTTTCGCCGGATGTTGCATCAATCGCCGCGATCTGCGACAGCCCTGTCGAAAGGTAGAGCACGCCCTTCACCATGATCGGCGTGCCGCGGAAATAGAAGGGCTTGAACGACGTCACCTCTTCGAGTTCGCTATCGACCGATTGCCAGCGCCAGGCGACTTCGAGGTCCTTAAAGTTCGATGCGTCGATCTGATCGAGGTTCGAGTACTTGGTCGAGCCCGCATCGGCGGCGTAGTGACGCCATTCGCCGTCGGTAGCGCCGTACTGCGCGGCCGCGCGGGTGCAAGCAACTGCGGCACAGACTCCGATCAGAATCAATGCGATCGTTCTAGATTTCATAGTGTCCTCGATTTGCGACGCGTGGGGAAACTCGAAAGGTTGGTAGGTTTCTACCGGAAGAACAGCGCGATGGCCGTGATCGTCACGATAATGATCGTCGCGAACGATCGGAACGTGTCGTCCACTTCCGGACAGTTATCCGGAAAATTGTCGATTCCGCTCGAACCGGGTATCAAGTTGAGCACGGCGCAGATGATGTTGTTCTCCATTGCGTAAGTTCTCCTTCCGAGAATCTGTTGTGTCCAGGGACGGCCCCGCGCAAAGTTTAGGCAAGTTGGGTTGGGGAATCAACGCGGGAAGTAATAAGATCAGTCCACAGATTGATACAGATTGATTTTCTTGGGGCGTCGGATGTCCGGGTTGTTCATTGGAATTTGGGTGATGTCGGCGCTGGGCGTGGGGGAGCCCGTGACCTATTCGCGCGACGTTGCGCCGATTCTGCAGGCGAAGTGCCAGGAGTGCCATCGCCCCGAGGGCATGGCGCCGTTTTCGTTGTCGACCTATCGCGATGCCCGCAGTTGGTCGAAGATGATCGCCGAAGTGGTCGAGACCGAACGGATGCCGCCGTGGTATGCGGTCGACGGGATCGGCGAGTGGAAAAACGATCGCAGCCTGACGCCGGAGGAAAAAGCGACGCTGCTCGAGTGGATTGCGTCGCATGGTCCGCGCGGGCGCGACGAGGAATTGCCGCCGCCGCGGACTTTCGCAAGCGGCTGGCAACTGGGTCCGCCGGACCTCGTGTTCGAGATGCCGGAGGCGGTGTCCATCGATGCGACCGGCGTCGTGCCATACGTCTATCGCGTGACGCCGAACACGTTCACGGAGGACGTGTGGATTTCGGGGGTCGAGATTCAACCGGGAAATCCGAAGGTCGTGCATCACATCGGTCTATATCTAATGCCGCCGGGAACGCATATCGGCAATCTGGCCGGGGTATTCAATCACGAAGAGCGCAAATCGCGCGCGCAAGGCCGTGGACCGTTCCTCGGCCCGGGGAAGAGCTTTCTCGCGTCGTACGTGCCGGGGTGTTCGGCGTTGAAGATTCCAGACGGCGCGGCACGGAAAATTCCGAAGGGCTGGGATATTTTGTGGGAGATTCACTACACGCCGACGGGTAAGCCCGAAACCGATCGCTCGAAGTTTGGAATTCGATTTGCCTCGGGGCCAGTGGTGCGCGAGTTTGTCGGCGCGGCCATTTCGAATTACGAATTCTTGATCCCGCCGAACACGCCGGATCACCGCGTCGAAACGCCCATCGCGACCGCGCCGGAAGATTCCGTTGTGTACGGATTTTTCCCGCACATGCATTTTCGCGGCAAGTCGTTCGAGTATCGGTTTCAGTATCCCGATGGACGCGAGGAGGTGGTGTGCGCGGTCGCGCGCTACGATTTCAATTGGCAACTCACGTATGAATTGAAACAGCCGAAATTCATCCCGAAGGGAACGAAAATCCGGTGCATCGCGCACTTCGACAATTCCGCGAACAACCCCGCGAATCCGGACCCGTCGAAGGAGGCCGTCTACGGCGAGCAGACGTGGGACGAGATGATGATCGGATGGGTGTTTATGTCGTGGGCGTTGGATGGGAGTGGGTGATTCATCTCGACTCGACGCGGATTGTGGGCGAGATTAAGAGGCCTTCCGCGGCGAAAGTGAGAGGTTGCGACGCCGGGCCTTCGTAGTGCTCGCGGGCGTACCAGGTTTGCCGATCGGGCGTGGGGGGGAAGTGGGGCCCCGCGAGATTGCGGAGCGTGTTCGCGACTTCGATTTCGATGAGCGTGAGGTCGGGTTTCCACGCGTCAGTGATGTCGCGTTCGTAAGGTGGCCAAAGGACGCGGCCTTGTGATGCCCCGTTGACGCGGATTTCCGCTGCCCCGGCGAGCCCTGGTAGTTCGAGGATTGCGCGCTCGTTCGTCGCGAGTTTTTCGTTGCGAATTTCGGCGCGGTAGATGACCGTGCCGGCGTAGAACGGCATTCCGCGAACGGACCATGCTCCGATCGTAATTTCGGGCGCGCCGAATTGGATGATGAACGCGACGTTGTTCGGCGTGTCGATGTGAAACTCGCCGCCGATGCGCGGCGCTTCGAAGTCCCACGGATCGGCGTACAGACCGCGGATGACCAGTTCGTTGTCGCCCAGGCACAAGTTCGGCAGGCCGAGCATGACGAGGCGCGATGCGTCGATGCGATCGTCGCCACCCATTTCGAGGAAAGCGCCGTTGAGCGAAACTTCGCAGTGTTCGGGAGCTTCGAATGTCACGTGGCAGGTTTCGGTCCACGGGATGACCGGAGAAACGCGAAACGGCCAACGCGCGGTGACGTCGGCCGGTTTGCCGAGACGCCGGGTTTCCTTGAACAGAAATCGGCGTGCCTGGCTCACCGATCGCAGCGGGCCGTCTTCGCTGAAACGGCACGCGGTCAGGAGGAGCGTGTTGGGGCGCGTGCGGCGGCCGGTCCATGAGGTTTCGATGGTGCGCGTTGGCCGCCATTCGGTTGCGATTTCGACTTCCGTTTCGCGAGGAACGACTGCGAGGAAGATCGGCTCCCCGGGCGCGAGGTGAATCGGGAGTTCGAGCGCGACTCCGCTTTCGCAACGCGCCACGCCGTGCGGGTCGCCGGTGTGAATGTCCCAGCGCTCGATGCGGCCCGTGACGGTCGGCGTGTGACGCAAGATCGTGCGTGCTGCTTCGGAACCCACGTTGACCAGAAAAAATACTTCGCGATCTTCCCAGACGCGGCGCTGTACAAGGAGATTGCGCTGCGGGTCCTCGGTCGATTGTTCGATGCTTACAGTTCTAGCCTCGAGTTTCGTTAACGTTGAGATAACATTCGCGTAGTCGTAGTGATCGATCCCGTCGACAATGCGCGTCGCGTACTGCTCGACGAGCTTCAACGTGGCATCGGAGAGGCGGCCGTCCACAAGCCGCGGCGCGGACCCGGCCATGACGACGCGCCCGCCCCCCGATGCGAAATCGTGGAGCAAATCGAGCGTGGAAGATCGGATGTTGATCGACGGCGGGATAAGCACGATCGAGTAGGTCTGTTGACCGACGATAAATTTCTTGTGCTCGATGCGGCCTTGGCGCGCCAGTATTTCCTCGTCGCCGTAGTGGAAATCGATCTGGTTTTCGAGCAGCGCGCCGGAGAGCAGGCCGAAATGTTTATCGACCGTTTCAAAAGCCAGATCGGCGTCGAAGAGATAGCCGGAATATTTCA
>JBGTJY010000089.1:0-5114 GCA_041744855.1 Candidatus Hydrogenedentales bacterium | reverse complement strand
GAAAAGAAAGTCGACTTCGTCCTCGAAAGCACGGGCGTATTCCGCTCGAAAGACCAATGCATGCTGCACGTCAAGGCCGGCGCGAAGAAGGTGCTTCTCAGCGTGCCGCCGAAAGACAAGGTCGACGCGATCATCGTCATGGGCGTGAACGATGACACGCTGAAGGCAACGGACGCGGTCGTCTCGAATGCGAGTTGCACGACGAACTGTCTCGCGCCGCTGGCCAAAGTGCTTCACGAGGCGTTCACGATCAAGCGCGGCCTCATGAACACCATCCACGCGTACACCAACGATCAGGTGCTGCTCGATCTGCCCCACAGCGATTTGCGCCGGGCGCGTGCCGCATGCGAATCGATCATCCCCACGTCGACGGGCGCCGCGCGGGCCGTGGGCGAGGTGCTGCCGGAGTTGAACGGCAAGCTCGATGGCATGTCGTTGCGCGTGCCGGTGCCCGTGGGATCCGTCGTGGACCTCACCGCCGAGCTCGGCAAGAAGACGACTGTGGACGAACTGAACGCCGCCGTCCGCGCCGCCGCCGAGGGCAAGCTCAAGGGCATCATCGAATACTGCACCGACCCAATCGTTTCGTGCGACATCATCGGTAATCCCGCGTCATCGATCTTCGATGCGTTGTCGACTTCCGTCATGGACGGCAATTTCGTCAAAGTCATCTCGTGGTACGACAACGAGTGGGGCTACTCGAATCGTTGCGTCGACCTCTTCAAGAAAATGGCCGAGCGCTAACCCGTAATCATGGCCAAGCTCCGCCTCGATCAAGTCGACGTCAACGGCAAGCGCGTGCTCATGCGCGTCGACTTTAACGTCCCGCAAAACCGCGATGGCTCTGTCCGCGACGACACGCGCATCCGCGCCGCGTTGCCGAGCATCGAATACGTCCGTGCGCGCGGCGGCATGCTGATTCTCATGTCGCATCTCGGCCGGCCGAAGGATGTCACCGCGGCGAAGGACGACGCGGAACGCAAGACGATCGAGGAGAGCAACGCGCGGCTGCGCATGGACCCCATCGCGCAGCACCTGTCGTCGCTACTCGACGCGCCGGTGAAAAAGCTCAATAACATCGTTGGACCGGAGGTCGAGGCGGCCGTCGCCGCGATGAAACCCGGCGACGTAGTCCTTCTCGAAAATACGCGGCTTGATCGGCGCGAAGAAAAGAACGACGCCGATCTATCCGCCGCCATGGCCAAGCTCGGCGATATCTACGTGAGCGATGCGTTCGGCGCGGTGCATCGGGCGCATTCGTCTACCGAAGGCGCCGCGCGACATTTCCAAATTCGGGCTGCCGGCTTCTTGGTCGCCAAGGAACTCGAATATTTCGCGAAAATTATCGAATCCCCCGCCCGGCCCGTCGCGGCGATTCTCGGCGGCGCAAAGGTGTCCGACAAGATTCCCGTCATCGAGAATTTGTTGAAGCTGGTCGACAAGCTGCTCATCGGCGGCGGCATGGCCTACACGTTCCTGAAGGCCAAGGGTCATACCATCGGCGATTCGCTACTGGATCAACAAGGAATTGCGACTGCAAAGCAGATTCTCGACAACGTCCAGGGGAATATGGCGAAACCTGGGGGAAAAAAGGTAGAATTGCTCCTTCCAGTCGACGCGGTCGTGGCAAAGGCATTCGATGCTGCGGCCCCGAACAAGACGGTCGATCTCGGCAATATCGAGGCGGGCTGGCAAGGCCTCGATATCGGGCCGAAGACAGTGAAGCTCTTCATCGAAGCGCTGAAACCGTGCAAGACCGTCGTGTGGAACGGTCCGCTTGGGGTCTTCGAGATGGAGCCGTTCAGCAAGGGCACGCGGCGCATCGCGGAGTATCTGGCGAATAGCAACATCGTCAGCGTAATCGGCGGCGGCGACACGGCGGCGGCCGTCAGCGATTTCGGCCTGGCCGAAAAAATGTCGCACGTGTCGACCGGCGGTGGCGCGTCGCTCGAGTTGCTCGAAGGCCAGGAGCTGCCGGGAGTGGCCGTCCTATCGGACGCGTGAAGGAACGGTAAGCAGTATTTTCCAGACCAAGAATTGGATTCGCGACCAATATAGATTCGAGACCTCGGGTCTCTTAACCTCGGACCCGGCGCTCGGGTGACGGCGGCACCAACCGCACACTGGGCATCGGGACACGGAAAAGGCAAGGTGCAGACATGCTAACGAAAGAACAAAAGACCACCATCATCGGCGAGCACGCGAAACACGAAGGCGACACCGGTTCGCCGGAAGTCCAAATCGCGCTGATCACGGGCCGCATCAACCACCTGACCGACCATTTCCAGGCGCACGCGAAAGATTTCGCGGGTCGCCGCGGATTGCTGAAGCTGGTCGGTAAGCGGCGCAACCTGCTGAATTACCTTCGCAACAACGACATCGAGCGTTACCGCGAAATCGTGAAGACGCTTGGTTTGCGTAAGTAATGCTTGGGTTGCATAAGTAATGCAGCGCACCTGTCATGCTGAGCTAACCACCTGTCATGCTGAGCGAATCATCGGTCATGCTGAGCGAAGCGAAGCATCTCGCTACGAATGAGATCCGAACCAGATGCTTCGCTTCGCTCAGCATGACGCGTAGGGTCGGCATGACGAGTAGCGGTCCGCATGACGAGTACGCTCAGCATGACGTGTAGGTCCGCATGACGAGTAGCGTCAGCATGACGAGTACGGTCGGCATGACGAGTACGCTCAGCATGACGAGTAGGTTCGCTACACAAGCAAGTCCGAATTCACTAACAAACAAGTTTCAATATAAAAACAAGCAATGCCATAGCGCAGTGCGCGCAAAAATAGACGACGCACGAATCGCATGAATGGCGCGGAATGTTGTGGGAGACGTTCCGTAACCGTAAGGCGATGCGGCGAAGCGCCGTGTCGCGGAATTGGAGCAGCTAAAGTATGGTTACACGTCTCTCCGTCACTATTGGCTCAGAAGATTTAATCTTCGAAACCGGACGCATCGCCAAGCAGGCCCAGGGCGCCGTCCTCATCCGCGCCGGCGACACCATGGTGTTGTCCGCCGTCACAGCGGACCCCAACGTCCGGCCCGGGCAGGATTTCTTCCCGCTCACGGTCGACTACCGTGAGAAGGCCTACGCCGCGGGACACATCCCCGGGAATTTCTTCCGGCGTGAAGCCCGCCCGTCGGAGCGCGAAATCCTCGTGTGCCGTCTCACCGATCGCCCGTTGCGACCGTTGTTTCCCAAGGGATTCCAAAACGAAACCCAGGTTTGCCAAACGGTCTACTCCGCGGATAACGTGAACGACCCCGATGTGCTGTCGATCAACGCCGCGTCGGCCGCGCTGCACATCTCGAGCATCCCGTTCAACGGCCCGATCGGCGCGGTGCGCGTCGGCAGGATCAACGGCGAATTCGTCGTCAATCCGCCCGTCGAAGACATGGCCAAGAGCACGATGGACATCATCATGGCCGGCACCGAAGACGCCATCGTCATGGTCGAGGGCGGCGCGAAAGAGGAACCCGAAGCGGACATCCTCGACGCGCTCGAATTCGGCCAGGCCTACGTCCGCAAGATCATCGCGTGTATCAAAGAGCTGCGCGAAAAGGCCGGTGTTCCCAAAACGACCTTCGAGGCGCCCGCGAAAGACAAAGACCTAGCCGCAGAGGTCGAGTCAATCGCGGGGAGCAGGATGAAAGCCGCACTCCAAATCCGCGAAAAGCACCCGCGCCAGGACGCGCTCAAATCGATCGGCGAAGAATTGCACTCGAAACTCACCGAGAAATACGGCGCCGAGGACTACGAACTGCGCAAGCCCCACATCAACGGCGCGTTGCACGACCTCGAAAAACACCTCATGCGCGACCAGGTCATTCAGACCAACACCCGCATTGACGGCCGCGGCCTCGACGTCGTGCGTCCGATCAGCATCGAGCTCGGCGTGTTCCCGCGCGCGCACGGTTCCGCGCTCTTCCAACGCGGCGAAACGCAAGCGCTCGTCGCCGCGACGCTCGGCACCAGCCGCGACGAACAGCGCAGCGACGAACTCGTCGGCGACGTGTTCAAGCGCTTCTACCTGCACTACAATTTCCCGCCCTGGTCCGTCGGCGAAACGCGCCGCATCAGCGGACCCGGCCGGCGCGAGATCGGTCACGGCCGACTCGCGGAGCGCGCGCTCGAAGGCGTCCTGCCCTTCACGGTGAACCAAGTGGAAGACACGGAATCCGAGAACGGCCACGAACAAGAAGACGATTTCCCCTACACGATCCGCATCGTATCCGAGGTCACGGAGAGTAACGGCTCGAGTTCGATGGCGTCGGTGTGCGGCGGCTGCTTGAGCTTGATGGACGCCGGCGTGCCGATCAGCGCGGCGGTCGCGGGCATCGCCATGGGCCTCATCAAAGAGGGCGACCAGACGCGCGTGCTCACCGACATCCTCGGCGCCGAAGACCATCTCGGCGACATGGACTTCAAAGTCTGCGGGTCGCGCACGGGCATCACCGCGTTCCAGATGGACTGCAAGATCGGCGGCGTCACCAAGGAAATCATGCGACAGGCCCTCGACCAGGCCCGCCGCGGACGCGAGCACATCCTCGACAAAATGGCGGAAGCACTCGCCGAACCGCGCGCCGAAATTTCCCAGTACGCGCCGCGCATTACGACCATTCACATTCCAGTCGATAAGATTCGCGACATCATCGGCCCAGGCGGCAAAGTCATTCGCGAGATTCAGGCTGCTTCCGGCGCTGACATCGATATCGAAGACGACGGCACGGTGCGTGTCGCGTGCGCCGATAGCGAGGGCGCGCAAGCCGCGATCGAGATGATTCAGGCGATCACCGCCGAAGCTGAAGTCGGCGCCATCTACCACGGCACCGTCACGCGCCTCATGAACTTTGGCGCGTTCGTCAACATCGTCGGCGCCAAGGAAGGCATGGTCCACATTTCCGAGCTTGCCACCGGCCGCGTCGAGCGCGTCGAAGATGTGCTCAACGTCGGCGACGAGGTCGACGTGAAAGTCATCGAAATCGACAGCATGGGCCGCGTCAATCTGTCTAAGGTGCAGGCCGACGTTGAACTCGGTCGCGTTTCCGCGGAAGAGCTCGAAGCCTCGCGCGCCAAGCGTGGACCCCGGCCTGAAGGCCGCGGCGGA
>JBGTJY010000088.1:0-4882 GCA_041744855.1 Candidatus Hydrogenedentales bacterium | reverse complement strand
CTGCAATTCGGCCAATCGCCCCGCGCCCTGATCGTCAGCGGGTCCAACATGTCCGGCAAAAGCACGCTGCTACGAACCGTCGGCATCAACGCGTCCCTTGCGCTGGCCGGCGCGCCGGTCTGCGCGCGATCGCTTCGTTTGTCGCGCTGCAATATCGGCGCAACGATTCGTATCGAAGACTCGATTCAACGAGGCGCATCCCGCTTCTACGCGGAAATCACGCGCATCAAACAAATATTCGATCTAAGCTCGCGCGAATTGCCGGTGCTCTTTCTACTCGACGAACTATTCGGCGGCACGAATTCCCACGATCGGGGCGTGGGCGCCGCCGCCCTGATGAAGGGCCTGCTCGACGCGGGTGCATTCGGCCTCGTCACCACACATGATCTCGCGTTGACGCGCTTCTCCGCCGAACTCGGCGATGCGGTGCGTAACGTCCATTTCGAAGATACGCTCGAGGGCGATCGGCTTGTGTTCGACTACACGCTGAAAGACGGCGTCGTACAGAAGAGCAACGCACTCGATCTGATGCGCGCGGTCGGGCTGAAGGTCTAACTTCGATGGGCATCGAAATCGAACGTAAATTTCTCGTGACTGGAAACGAATGGCGCGAAGGCGCGCAAAGTCTCGCGTGCCGTCAGGGTTATCTTGCGGTAGGCCCACCCGCCTCGGTGCGCGTGCGTGTTATGGGCGATCGCGCCATGCTCAACATCAAAGAGGCCACGCTCGAAATCGCGCGGGCCGAATTCGAATACGAAATTCCGCTCGAAGACGCACATGAAATGCTCAATCATCACTGCGCGGGCCGCGTCGTCGACAAGACGCGCCACCTCGTCGATTTCGCCGGCCACCGTTGGGAAATAGACGAATTCTCCGGCGCGAACCAAGGCCTAATCGTGGCCGAGATAGAACTCGACTCGGTCGGCGAAGCGTTCCAGCGCCCGCCGTGGCTGGGAGCCGAAGTCTCCGGCGATCCGCGGTATCTGAACTCGAATTTAGCGATCTCTCCGTTTACGGCGTGGCTCGAAAGGTCGTTGTAACGGCTGATAAACTCGTCGAATGAACTCGCTCGACTTTTGTGACATTCTGCGGGAGCGTTGTGGCGAGTTGTTCACATGCTCGACTGTCGGAGAGTATCAGCGAATCCGAACGCCGTTTCTCTATCCCGACGGAGATATCGTCGATCTGTTTTGCAAAGAAGAAGTCGAAGGCGTGATCGCCATCAGCGATTTAGGTGAGACGACTCGGTGGCTCCGCATGCAAACGGCTTCTCCGAAGCGAAGTAAAAAACAGCTCGCGCTCATTAAGGATATTTGCCAGACGCATGGAGTGGAGTTTTTTAGAGGCATGATTCTCGCCCGGTACAAGAACGGCGACGACTTCGCAATGGTGTTGAATCGAGTCGCTCAGGCAGTGCTTCGCGTGTCCGATATTTGGTTCACATTTAGAACGCGATCGGTCCAGTCTGTGAACGAAGAAGTCGCGGAATATCTCCAAGAGTCGCGGATACCGTTTGAACGTGGCGAACGACTGATTGGACGCTCCGGGAGGCTGTGGACGGTCGACTTTCATGTTCGCGCGCCGGAGAGAAGTTCGTTGGTGAACGTCCTCGTGACGGGAAGCCGATCCGCCGCGCGGGGCGTAGCGGAACACGTGCTATCCGAATGGTACGACCTCAATCAACTGGCCGTGGGCGCGGAAGCCCTCACTTTCATTTCGCTCTTCGACGACACGGTCGATGTTTGGGCCGAAGAGGACTTTCGGCTCGTTGGACAACTGTCCGAAGTCCTAAGATGGTCCGAGCCCGACAGTTTCATGCGCGCGCTACAAGCGGCCTGAGCGATCCGGACGCTACACCGTGTGAATATCGCGCGTCAGGAATCGGACGCCGCCCGCGAGCCATAACACGAGGCCCGCGCTCAATAAGATCGCGATGTTTCCGTACGGGACAACGCCGTCGCCTAGTATCGGCATTGGCTTGAAGTAGTTGAGCACGGTCAAAAATGAGAGCCGATCCGCGATGCTCCAATATTGCGCGAGAAAATTCCAAATGAGTTGCGCGAGCAGCACGGAGAACGCCACGCCAATTGCGCGGCCGCGGCGGTCGGAGCAGGTCGACACGAGCAACACGAACGCGCCGCACGCGAAGTAGAGCGCGAACAGATTGCACAGCACCAGTAGCACGCGCGGAATCTCAGGCCGATCCGCAGGCGGCACAAAACTGTGTCCGATCGCGGACCCGATTGCGGCCAGCACAAGAATCACGAACGCACCCGCGAGCCATACCGCCGTCTCCGACACATAGATCGAGCGCCGTGAAAGCGGCAGGCCGAACAGCACATCGATGGTGCCGCGATCGATCTCCGCCGCGGGCATGCGCGTGCACACCGTGACCGCATGCGCGAACAAGATTGACAAAAACATCGGGTGCGCCCATGCGAGCGACGTGAGCGCGCCGAGCGTTACCTGGTCGCCGAATTCCGCGCCGACCAACGCCTCGATGATTTGCCGCACGAAATCCATCTGCAGGATTTCTTGCGTGAACTGTTCTTGGTAACTCCAGAAGAAATACGAAACCAGCGCCTCGAAAACCATCACGCCCGCGCCACACACAAGCGTCAGCAGCCAGGTCTCGCGCAGGCCCTTCATCAGGAGACCAATGTTCACGCGTCGACTTCCGTGGTGTAAAACTGCCGGAACAACGTGTCGAGATCGGGCGGCGCGATGGACATATCCACGAGCGGCTGTTTCGCCGCCCACTGCACGAGTTCAACACTCGGCCCCTCCAAATGCGCGCGCCACTCGTGGCCGTCCCGCTTGAATACGGAAATGCACGACGGCAGCGATGGGTCCGCCGGCAATTGGCCATCGCGCCAGTGCAGCGTGACGAGCCGCTTCGTCCGTTCGCGTAGGGACTGCAAGCTCTCCTGCGCGACAAGCCGGCCCGTGCGCACGATTGCCACCTCATCGCAAAGTTGATCGACTTCGCTCAGCGTGTGGCTCGAGAAAAACACCGTGCCGCCCGCCGCCGCACGTTCGCGCAACACGGTGTAGAGCAATTCCTGCATCGGCGGATCGAGCGCGGAAGAAGGCTCGTCGAGTACGAGCAGGCGCGGCTCCGGCGCGAGCACGAGAATCAAACCCAGCTTCTGCCGCATCCCGCGCGACATGTTACGCACCGCGACGCCGGGCTCGAGCCGAAACCGTTCCGCGAGCGCCATCCCCGTGCGCGTGATATCCCGACGCCGCATTTGTCCAATCGCGCGCAGGGCATTGCGCACATTCATCCAACTATACAGCCGCAAATCGCCGGCGAGGTAGCCGACGTCTTCCTTGATGCGCGCGCTTTCGCGCCAACAGTCGCGGCCGAATACCCGCGCGGTGCCGTGCGTGGGACGAATCAGCCCGAGCAACGAACGAATCGTCGTCGTTTTCCCCGCGCCATTCGGACCGAGAAATCCGAAAATGCGGCCTTCGCTAACCCGTAGCGACACCTCCTCGATACCGCGGCGCTTGCCGTAGAATTTCGAGAGGTTTTCGGTGTGGATAACGTAGTTCATATATAAAAGAGAAAACGATCTAAAGCGTCATGGTTCTGTAGAATACGTCATTCCTGCGAAGGCAGGAATCTCCCCGCTTAACCCGAAGTTTCAAATCGAGAGGAGAGATCCCTGCCTACGCAGGGATGACGCGCCAAAGTCGCGGGTTCCGCGTCTACTGTACCCCGTCCTCATCTTCCTCAGCAGGCGGCATCGACTGACGCAGCATGTTGTCCCCCATGCGCAGCCAGTTTTCGAGTTCACGATATTGATCCTCGGGCATCGCCGATTGCAGCCGTTCGCGCATCGCATCCATCGCGCGAATCTGATACAGATAAGGCTCCTGCGCTGTGTAAATCTCGTCAGACTCGCGAGTCGCATTTTGTTCCGCCATGAATTCCTCGACCGCGACGTCCATCACCATCGTGTGATTCTCCGGAGTCAGTCCCGACGAGAACATGCCGATCTGGGATCCGAGCTGAGTCTCAAGCGCTCGTTCATCAATCGTCGCCGCGTACTCCTCCCACGCCTCATAGTCCTCTTTCGAAAGCAACTTCTCGACTTCGCCGGCCAATCGGTCGCGCTCCTGCTGATCCCATTGGCCATACTGGCGGCCCGTGACGTCGCCCTGCCGGATCGCGTACTGCATCAGAGCAATCTGCTCAATCTGGCCTTCCGTCAGCAACTCGCGCAACGCATCCTTCTCGGCGGGCTCCAACTCGAGGCTATTGAAAAAGTCCGCGTACGCCATTTCCGTGAGGGCCTGAAGCTGCGTGCGCGCCTGCACACTCCCGTGGATGTTTTCGCGTATCTCGTCCAGCGTGGGCGGCTCCTCGTCGTCCTCTTCCGTTCCCGTTGCGGGCTCGTCCGCCTTTTCCTCCGCCTCGGTCTCGGCGGACACATTGAGCGCTGCGAGCTTTTCCTGCACCTCAGTAAGCTGCTCCTTCAGCACGTCGTTCTCGGATTTCACCCGCGCGAGTTCGTCCGCTTCGCCGATTTGAATGTCTTTGGCACTCTCCTCGGGGCTAACCACTTTCTCCTTCGGAGTCTCAGGCGCCGAACGCAGCCATACCTGGGTCGTAATCAACCCAATCGCGACTCCTGCCACCAGCAATACCACTGATGCAATTCGATTCATCGCACACCTCCAACCGCCTCATACTACCCGATGCCCGACCATTGTATTCACTCACCGAAATGGTTACGCGGCGCCGTCTTCAAAGAAAATCTCTTCCACCGGCTTGCCAAACAAATGCCCCATCCGCATCGCCAAAGGTAGACTTGGGTCATAGCGCCCGGTTTCAATCGCGTTGATTGTCTGCCGCGAGACACCGAGACGTTCA
>JBGTJY010000087.1:0-3767 GCA_041744855.1 Candidatus Hydrogenedentales bacterium | reverse complement strand
ATTTCGCGCATCGCGGTGCGGAATTGCGCCGTGTGATGCGCTGAACCGCTTAGAGACCGCTTGCAGTTTACGGCATGCGCGAGAGACTAGATCGCGAAGTTGTGGTATAGGAAATTGATAGCCGTTACTAAGTTCCTGATTCTTCGCAGGATTCCAATGAGTAATTTCGCATGAATAGCCGAAAGAAAACCATCCATCACCTTTTGGGGATAGGGCTCTTTAGTTCGTTGGCGCTGTTAGTCCTGTTCCTACTTGTTTCCAGGCCAGATCGTGGTTCAATTAATTTGGAAGACTCCCTCCCCGTCGCTCAGCGCGTCGATACAACGGAAAAACAATTAGATCGATATTTTCCTGTTGCGCACCAGCTCCCAGAAGAGGGTTCCGTCAACGAGGATCAGGCTGAACAGCAAGTAGAGCTTCACAATCCGGAATTCGCCGGAATTACCGAATCGGAAGTGGTTGCTCTGTTGGTCTCAGATGAGTCCCAACGTCGCATGCACGGAATCTCGGCAGCCGTCCGGATTTTACGGGAGGGACGTTTCGAAGTCTCTCTGCTCGAAACCTTGGAGAGGCAGTTGAGCAACATTGCCGAGGACCCCTCGCTCATTAACGATGAGAGACTTCGTGCAGTCCAAGCACTGGAATTATTACCCACATTGAACGAACGGACTCTGGACATTTTGTTCGGCGTAATTTCGGAAGACGAATTCAACTACTTACGTCGAAGGGTTGGAATCGTTCTGGGCGTCCGCGCGGCGGAAGATCCGCGAGTTCGGAAAGGCCTAATGGCCCTTCTTGAGGACGGGGACGCGGAACTCCGAGAACTCGTGCTGCATGCATTGTCTTACGCTGGCACGCCGGATCAAGCAACGTCGAATGCGGTGTACCGGCAACTTGAATCTGAAGATTCAGCGGTTCAACAGCGCGCCCTTCAGGCCGTTTCGGACCCGCGATTTTCCGACGATGCGAGTGCAGATAACGTTGGCCGCCTGTTCGAAATCATCGACGATGCTACGAGAGATGAGACCATACGCGTCGACGCCGTACGCGCGTTGGGTAGGACCGTAAGTACCGGCGATCACGGACTGGGGCCGGAGAGTCTTTCTGCTATTTTTCTTGACGAGGATTACCCAAAGGCCCTGAGAATAGAGGCTATCCTTTCGTTTCCATTTGCGACTAATTACGACGAGCAACACATGACCGACGTCCAGAGCTTAAGCAATCATTCAGATAAGGAAATTGCAGCATCTGCGCAACAAGCGCTCCGATGGTTTCAAGAGTCAAGCGACAGACGTCTTGATGCAATCGAGTACGTGAGGGAGCGTCGAGCGGAGGATCAGGAGGAGTTGGCCAATACGACCGCTAGCCCGCCCTGAATGATGAAGGTGAGGGTTACACCCTCGCCGCAGCTCCCTCACTTCGCGCGTAACCTTCGGGGTTCGCCTTCCGCCACGCCCACGCGTCACGGATGATCGTCTCCAGCGATCCCCGTTGTGGGTTCCAGCCTAGGGCTTCCTTCGCGCGGGCTGATGACGCGACCAGGCTCATCGAATCGCCCTCGCGGCGGGGACGCATCGCGACGGGGAAATCGCGGCCGGTCACGCGTTTGACGGTGTCGATCACTTCGAGGACGGTGTAGCCGCGTTCGCTGCCAACGTTGAACACATTCGACACGCCGCCTTCGCGCAGATAGGCCATCGCTTTCAGGTGCGCGTCGGCGAGATCGGCGACGTGGACGTAGTCGCGGACGCAGGTGCCGTCGTGCGTCGCGTAGTCCGCGCCGAAAACTTCCAGCTCAGGCCGAAGTCCCTCCGCGGCATCGAAGACATTGGGGATGAGATGCGTTTCGGGGGCGTGGTCTTCGCCGTGAAGGCGCGTTGCGCCGGCGGCGTTGAAATAGCGCAACGCCGCGTACCGGAACGGATATGCCGCCGCATAACATTCGAGCATTTGTTCGACCATGTATTTCGATAGTCCGTAGGGATTGATCGGATGCGCGGGATGATCCTCGGTGACCGGCAGCGATTTCGGGTGCCCGTAAATCGCGGCAGTCGAACTAAACACGAATCGCGGCACCTCCGCTGCGACGGCCGCCGCCATCAGCGTGTGCGAACCCATGGTGTTGTTGTGGAAGTATTTCCTGGGCTCGAACACGGATTCGCCCGCCATGATAGACGCCGCGAAATGAAACACCGTGTCGATCTCGTGTTGATGGAAGATTTCGCTCAAGAGTCCGGCGTCGTGCACCTGACCCTCGACGAACTGCGCGTCTTTATGCACGGCCGCGCGATGTCCCGTGGAGAGATCGTCCAACACGATGACTTCTTCGTCCCACGCGGCCAGACGATCGACCGTAACGCTGCCAATGAAACCGGCCCCGCCGGTAATTAGGATTGCCATGGAGAAACCCCCGTTAAAATAAACACGGCGATTTTACCACGTGACGGGCGGAAATATGCGAAGCTACCCAAAGTCATTCTGAGCGCTAGCGAAGATTCTTCGCTGGCGCTCAGAATGACCGATTAGACGTCATTCTGAACGAAGTGAAGAATCTCTTGAATCGGAGTCTTTGGGCGAGCGAGATTCTTCGCTGGCGCTCAGAATGACTGCTAGTCGGGTCTCGGGATAGTTTCTCATAAGCCGCGCGGTTTCCGGCCCGAGAAGAGCGCAAGCTCGAACAGTCTGAAATGGCAATCGACATCGACAAAGCCGATGCCGCGCAGCCATTCGCACTGCGTCTCGACCGGCGCGAGGATGTTCGCCTGTTTGTCGTCGCGGTGGTAGTAGACTTGGGCGACCTCATCGCGTGACCTCGTGCCGTTGGCGCCGCGCTCGAATGCGTGGATGGAGTCGATCATGCGTTCGTCGAAGAGCGCGCTGACCCACGGGGTGGACGACGCGACGTGTTCGAGGTTGATGAAGATTCCGCCCGGTTGCAACAGTTCGAAGATTTCCGCGTAGAGCGTTTGCTTGCGAGAATCGGGCTGATGATGGATCGAGAAGCCCGAGACGATGACGTCGAACGGACCTTGGATTTTGTTGCGCGCGGTCCAACCCGTCTCGCCGTAGTCCGCAAGTACGAAATGGTCTGAGCGCCCGGGCTGTTTGCGCTTTTCCCTGGCTGCTTCGATCATCGCTTCCGAAAAATCGACGTAGCAAATTTCCGCATGGGGATACGCATCGGCAATCGCCGCGCCCAGCACGCCGTCGCCGCAGCCGAGATCGAGCACGCGGCCAACGGAAATATCCGCGGCAGCGACAAGGCGCAGCATGACGTCGATTTGTTCGGCGGCGAGCGGTATTGCGCCGCGCACGCCCTCGAGGTACGTTCGCGCGAGGGCGGGATCTTTCCAGACGGTATCGTTCATCGACGATCTCCGAATAAGCAGTTTCATCAACCCCGAGTATGCAGACCTGATGTGTTCCCTTTCTCCGGAACGCCCTATGGTAGACTCCGTCGCGTTGCGATTGAAACGCGTGGATGGGCTTCAGTACATGTACAAAAACCTTCGGGTGGAGCGCACGGGACGGGTCGCGACCGTGACGCTGGATCGCGCTGAGAAACTGAATGCGTTGAGTCTCGACTTGATGGAGGAACTCGAGGCGGTCGCCGACGAGTTTCGCAAGGACACGGAGACGCGCGCGATCGTGTTCACCGGCGCGGGGAAGTATTTCACGGCGGGGGCGGATTTAACGGATGCCCGTCGTGCGGCGCTTGCCGACGAGTCGTTGCTGGTGCGGCAACGCGTGACGCAAATCGGGCAGCG
>JBGTJY010000086.1:0-2257 GCA_041744855.1 Candidatus Hydrogenedentales bacterium | reverse complement strand
GAGGCATACCAGGTCGGCGTGCGCTGCAGCATCGTCACATGGCCCGCTTTTTCCGCCAGCACAGGGACGATCGTCACCGCGGTCGCGCCGCTGCCGATGATCACAACCTTCTTGCCCGCATAGTCAAAATCCTTGGGCCAGAATTGCGGGTGGACGACTTCGCCGCCGAAATTCTGCAAGCCTTCTATCTGCGCGTCATAGGGATTGTCATAATCGTAATAGCCTGCGCCCATATAAAGGAAATTGGCGTGCATGGTGACCTGGCTGCCATCGGATTTCTCCGCTGTCACGGCCCAGCGCGCATCCTCGCTCGACCAGCTGGCGGCGAGCACCTTGTGACCAAACCGGATATGCTTTTCCAGATCGTGCTTGGCCTTGATCCTTTGGAGATAGTTCATAATCGATGGGCCGTCGGCACTCGACTTTTGCTCGGTCCAGGGCTCGAAGATGAAGCCCAATGTGTGCATATCGCTGTCACTGCGGATGCCGGGATATTGGAACAGGTTCCAGGTTCCGCCAATCTCATCGCGGCGCTCGACGATGGCAAAGCTCTTGCCCGGACATTTGTCCCGCAAATGCACCGCCATCCCGATCCCAGAAATTCCGGCACCGACGATCAATACGTCGACCGATTCTACCGTAGTGGCAGTCTTTTCCGCAACTTGTGTAGCCATTGCCGTCTCTCCATCTTTTGAATGGTTATGCCATCGGCGGCAAAGAGTTGCAATTGGGAATTTAATTGAGCAGTTAAGGAGGCCGGTCAAGCGCGGCGCAGGGCACAGATCGATCCTTTATGCGACCCTCTCCGCCAAAAGCAATGGCCGCATTCCAAACCCTGGAATGCAGCCATTATGCGCCACTATATAGGGGCCGCAGAGGCCCTGTTTCTTTTAATAAACCTAGCGAACGACGTCTTCTTCTTTGCCGCCGCCGGTTTTTCCGGAATTACCAGGTGCCGGATCGTCGCCGCCGTTGCCAAAGCCGTTATTGCCTTTAACCTTCTCGCGCTTGCGAGGAGGGCAAGGCGAATCGCCCGCGCCGCTGACGAATTGAAGTTCTGCTTTTTCGAGATCACGCATGATATATTCTCCTGCTAGAGCGGACCATCTATGTCCTGTTGATCAACCTGCCTGCACCACGCATTTTGTAAAGCGCCCGAAAAACCGCGTCCCGTGGTGGAACAAATCAGAAAAATACGTTAATGATTTCAAGTATTAACAGACTTGGTAAACAAAAAGGACGGAATAGCAAAAAAATCGCCGACAACCGCAACTCCGGCGACAGGTGGCCAGCAATTTGAAGATGGTATCGCCCCATGATCCGCCGGTTAATTTTACACTTCGGGTGCAAAAATAGCGGATTTTTCGGGACGGTTAAGGGCTTGGTCAACGGGTGTTTCCCAACCATGGATTCACCTTTCAAAACATCGTAACCATGGACAATGACCCACAGCACCAGCATTCCGATCACCAGACACCGGGCCGCCGGTCCAAAAGCCGACGCCATTCGCGCGGCGGTTGCCGCAGCGACCACGATCACCACGGAAAACGCATTATCCCGTCTGGCGACGGTCGCGGACGCCGCTATTTTCCACGAATTTCTGAGCGATCCGCGGATACACGCGCCGATCTATACCCTGCCCCGCCCGCTGACCGTCGAGGCGGTGCGGGACTTTATCACCGACCACCAGCAGCAGCGCGAACAGGGCACCGGCCTGCTGTTCCTCAACTTCGATGAGCAGAACCGGATCGGGGGCTATATCGATATATGCGTCTGGCCCGTATGGGCGGCCGGCGAGCTCGGCGGCGCGGTCCACCCTGATCGCCAGGGCAAAAGACGCGGCATAAAAGGCGCGCGGCTGAGTTTCGACTGGATGTTCGAGTATCTCGGCCTCGACCTGATCTGCGAGACCGCTTCGCTCGACAATCACCAGACGGCGCATCTGCTCGACGGACTGGGGTTCCGGCGGATGGGCGAAATAGTGAGCCACCGCGATGACGGTACCACCCGCCCCTCGCTGGTGTGGGAAGTTTCGCGGACGGAGTGGAAAAACCGCCAAGCGGACTGAACCTTCTCCCTCAGGGGACATAGCGCTCTTAACACCCTCCATATCCTGTGATAGCGCTACCCCATCGAAACACTCTTCCTCTGGATGGGTCTGGCTCTTGCGGGTACGGGACTGGCGCTGGCGCTGCGCAGCGACGTGCTGTTCATCCGCAACGAGACGCGCCGCGTGCCGGCCCAGATAGTCCGCCAC
>JBGTJY010000085.1:0-1524 GCA_041744855.1 Candidatus Hydrogenedentales bacterium | reverse complement strand
GCAGGGCCTCGGCCGCGCGCTCGGCGAACGGCTCGCGCGCGAGGGTTGTTCCGTCGCGCTGCTGGACGTTAAAGGCGACACGGTACAAGAAACCGCCCGCGCGATCGCAAAGGAAACCGGCGCAACTGTCGTGGGCTTCGCGTGCGACGTGGTCGACGAAGACGACGTCCAAGAAGCGTTCTACGACGCATGGAGCGCGATCGGCGGATTGGATGTGCTCGTGTCGAATGCGGGCATCGTCCGTTCCGGCGAGACGGCGACGTTCGACGTCAATTCCTGGCGCCGCGTGATCGACGTGAATCTCGTCGGTTATTTTCTGTGCGCGCGCGAAGCGATTCGTTACATGCTCCGCGACAAGGTGCGCGGCACCATTATCCAAATCAATTCCAAGTCGGGAAAAAAAGGCAGCTTCCGCAACAGCGCCTACGCCGCATCCAAATTCGGCGGTATTGGCCTGACGCAAAGTCTCGCGCTTGAATACGCCGAATCCGGCATTCGCGTGAACGCGGTGTGTCCCGGAAATCTTCTCGACTCGCCGTTGTGGACCGGAGAGTTGTTCGGGCAATACGCGAAAAATCAGGGTGTATCCGAGGAGGAAATCCGCGAGAAATATGTCCAACAAGTCCCGATGAAACGCGGCTGCACCTACGACGACGTCGCCAACGTCGTCGCCTTCCTCGCCAGCGACGAATCGAGCTACATGACCGGCCAGGCGATTAACGTCACCGGCGGACAGGAAATGCGCTAGCCGCTTGAGGTTGTAACCCGTAACGGGATAGGTTACAATATTCGATGATAGCAAGTTTCACGCACAGAGGCCTAAGGAAGTTTTTTGAAACTGGATCGAAATCAGGGATTCAGCCGAACCACGCTTCTCGAATTCGTTTGATTCTCGGGCTACTGGAATCATCGACGAGTGCGCGAGACATGAATTTGCCCGGCCTAGGATTGCACCAGCTCATGGGAGCCCGCAGCGGCACTTGGGCAGTTAGGGTGAGTGGAAATTGGCGAATTACTTTTCGCTTCGAGGGCGCGGATAGCGTCGAGGTCACCTATGAGGACTATCACTAAAGTGGCTCGGAAACGAATGTTCAATCCACCGCACCCTGGCGAGATTCTCAAGGAACTCTGCCTAGAACCTCTCGAACTCAGCGTCACAGAGGCAGCAGAGGCGCTCGGTGTTAGCAGAAAGACGCTGTCCAGCATATTAAACGGTCGCGCGGGAATCAGTCCCGAGATGGCAATTCGGCTGTCGATCGCTTTCGATACGACAGCGGAGAGCTGGATGAATCAACAGCTCCACTATGACCTGTGGCAGGCTGAACAACATCGCGGCGAATTGGACGTTGTCAGACTCGTCAAGTCCTAATTGCAAATAAACTCTCAGCGCCTCCGCGTCTCTGCGCGAGCATCAATTTTTCGCGACACCCCTCACACCAATTCTACCGGTCGCACGGCACCGTCCGAGCGTATGTGGAGACTACCCAACGCGCCATCAAGGACCGCACCTTTCCGAACCCATTT
>JBGTJY010000084.1:0-2310 GCA_041744855.1 Candidatus Hydrogenedentales bacterium | reverse complement strand
GTCGCCTCGTCATCGTCCGCTACGACGATCCCCGTTTCGCCATGAACCAACGGATGCGCCGCGCTCGCGCAACACACGATCGGAACACCCGCGGCCATTGCGTTCAGCAACTTGATTGGGTACCCCGACCACGATGTCCGCGGACACACGGCGATCGCGTCACCCGCCAACACGCGCTGCAATGATTCGAAGTCCGGCGTCGGTGTGCTTTCCGCCCATGACAATTCATCGCGCGCAGATGATGCGACGATAAATCGCGCGCCGGGCCGCTGTCCCTGTACTTGAATCGCTACGCGCTTCAACAGCGCAAGGTTCTGATACGCGTCCAGATTCCCGGTGTACACGATCGTCGGGAATTCCGCCGGCTGCAGCACCGGCGGCCTTCGTTCAAATCGCATCGGTGGCGCAACGACGTGGACTCTACTCGGGTCGCAGCGCGCGGAAATCAGGTAGTCCCGCAAGGTGTCATGCGGCGCGATGATCGCGTCCGCGCGTCTCGGCAGCGATCGATCCAACATCGAGCCCATTTGGCCCGCAGAGTTTTTCCAGCGCGCGTAGTGCGGCAATTCATCCGACAACGCGTTGTGAGGATGATAGACGACTGGCCGAAACCCCGACGCGAGCGCGACCATTAACCCTTCGTAATTGTGCGCGTCGACGACGTCAATCGCGCATTCGCGAATCACGCGGCGCAATGTTTGCAACAGGCACCAATCCAACACCGGCTTGCCCCACGACGGCCCCGCAGCGGTTCTGCGCGCGCGAATGGGATTCGCGGCACGATGCACGGTGAATGCGTCATCGTCGACGACTTCGCCATAACCGTAAACGACGAGATGGACTTCCGCGCCGGCTGTCGCCGCGGCGTTCGCGCATTCGCGTAGATACACCTGCGAACCCTGCGGCACGAAATACGGGCACGCGCCTAGCACCGCGACGCGCAACGGGGCGTCACTCAAAATAGCCCAGATCCCGCAGACGCGCCTCGACCGCGGCCTCTTGCTCGGGCGTATACGCGTGGTCTACCGCGGCAGCAACCGCAAGACGAACGCTGCGCGAATTCCCGAGCAGGCTTCGACCGTCCATCTCGGGACCGTCAATTCCCAGCACGCCGTAGACCGTCGGCGCGACATCGAGCAACGAGGCACGGTCAGCTTCGACTGCCTGCGACAGGAAAAAAATCCCCGTGGACCGATGCGTGCCCGTCATGCCTTTTTCCTTGCCGCCGAGATACTCGGATTCCGCAAGCCTGCGAAATGCGGGGCCGCCCTTGCTCCGCAAACAGGAATGCGAGAAACCGTTTTCGGTTTCAAGTTCGATCACAATGTCCGGCGCGCGGTCCGTCCACGGCCCGTCGTAAACCTCGCCTCGCGGCCATGCACGGCGCACGGGTTCCCACGCTTCGAGGCGAGCGCACAAATCGCGGCAATACGATTCGTAGTCCCGCGCGAGGACTTGGCCGTTCGGTTCGCGGCCGTCCACGTTGATTCGTACCGACGGAAAATAGTTGAGCTCTTCGGACCACGCTCGTGTACGGGCCCAATCAATCCCCGCCACACGCGCGCCGCCCTCCGCGCGCGCCGCAAGCGATGCGAATCGGCGGAAAATAGCGCTCTGCCAACGTTCCGGAACAAATCTCAGCGCGGCCGATTTCAAAAACGATTCACGGGCAGGAACCCGAACGAGATCGCCCTGCTCGGCGAGCCAGTTGTTCAGGTGGACCACGCCGGTGCCCGACCCGCCGAAACCGTGATCGGATACCACGCCGACGACGACATCGTCTCCCGCGGCTTCGATCAACGCGCCCACGGCCTCGTCGAGCCGCTCATACACGCGCTGAATCGCATCGGCGGGACCCGACCGATGGCGGGGCGAATTCGGATCGTGAAAAAGCCAAAAGTGATGCGAGACGGTGTCGCTCTCGCCGAAGACGACCATGAAAAAATTCCATGGCTCGCGCGCGAGTAGTTCCGTCGCGATCCGCTGTTTCGTTTCGACTCCGCGCAACAGACTCGCGAGCGCGAGATCGTGCCAACCCGGTCCGATGTTCGATTCCTGAAAGTCCGCGAATCGCCACGCGCGTACGTTCTCGTATTCCTCCGCTGGAAATACGAACGAACGATCGACGCCTGTACATACGGGCGAATCGAAACCCGACACCATCATGCCGTTTACGCGTTCAGGCGGATAGGTCGCGGGCACGCCCAACACGCACACGCGTTTGCCCTGCTCCGACAATACATTCCAAATCGCGGGCGCCTTGCGAAACGTGCTGTTCACGAACTGAATGCCGTAGCTGTCGGGCCGCAA
>JBGTJY010000083.1:0-4465 GCA_041744855.1 Candidatus Hydrogenedentales bacterium | reverse complement strand
GATAGCATGGCGTTTACGATTTTCGATCTTGAACGGGGCCAATCGATCTGGGAGAACCGGGTCGAGATCAATCTCAGCGAGAGCGGGGTACATCCGGCATCGCTCGACGAACTTGCGCGGATGGGGCTCGATCTTGCGGAGCTGAACCGGCGTCCGCTGGTCTACATCCAGACGAACGGCACGCCGGAGTTGCGCCGCGCGATTGCGGAGCTTTATCCCGGCGCGACGGCGGACCACGTCGAAATCACGAACGGCACGAGCGAGGCGAATTACGTGCTGGCGCATACGTTGCTTGGGGACGGCGGCGCGTTGCTGTTTCAAACGCCGAACTATTTGCAAGTTTCGGGAATTGCCGAAAACCTGGGCCGCCCGGTGCATACGTTCGGCTTGAAATACGATGAGGGGTGGAAGCCCGATTGGGAAGCATTCGAACGTGGATTGAAGAAGGACATTCGCGCGATTTACATCAGCAACCCGAATAATCCCACGGGCTATGTTTTGAGTGCCGAGGAGATGGACCGCATCGTCGCGGGCGCGGGATCCGTCGGGGCGTATGTCATCGCCGACGAGGTGTACCAGGGCGCGGAATGGTCCGGCGATCCGTCGCCTTCGTTTTGGGGCCGGGGCGAGAACGTTGTCGTTACGTCGGGACTTTCGAAGGCCTACGGCTTGCCGGGTCTGCGCATCGGGTGGATCGCCGGTCCGCCGGAGATCGTCGAAGGCTGTTGGGCGCGGCACGATTACACGTCGATTGCGCCGGGCACGTTGAGCGATTACATCGCGCGGTTCGCGGTGTCGCGCGGCGTGCGCATGCGGCTTTTCGATCGCGGGCGATCGTTCATGGGCGCGAACCACGGGATATTTCGTGAATGGCTGCGTCAGTTCGGGGCACTCGTGGAATACCAGCCGCCGCGCGCGGGCGCGTATGCATTCGTGCGTTACCAGGCGAATGCCGCGTCGGCGGAGCTTTGCACGCGTTTGCGGGAGAAGCACAGCGTGTTGATTGTCCCCGGCGCATGGATGGGCGCGGAACATTTTCTGCGCATCGGATTGGGGGGGGAGCGGGAATTGTTTCAACGCGCGTTGGAGCGGATCGCCCCGGACATTGCGGGGCTTGGGCGGGGTTGAGGCTCGAGGGTAGGTGGCTGGAAACCCGCCACTGCGTTGCTGAGCTCGGGGTGTGAATAAAGGTCGTGGCTGGGGGTATTCTTGGCAGAGCCATGATCACCGAGACCACTTTTGACGAGGTTGCGGCTATTGTGGAGGCGCAACAAGGTGACCGCGCGGCCTTTGGGGCGCTGGTAAGGACGTACCAGAAAAGGGCTTACGCGGTGGCCTACTCTTTTGTCGGGAATCGCGAGGATGCACTTGAACTGGCCCAGGATTCGTTCGTGAAGGCATTCAAGGCGATTTCGCGCTTCGACACGAGCATGCCCTTCTATCCCTGGCTTTACCGGATTGTGAAGAACACCTGTTTGAATCATTTGAAAAAGCGTAAGCGTCGCGGCGAGACCTCGCTCGATGGTTTGATGGAATCAGGCTTCGATGTCAGCTCGGAGAAGCATGTTCCCGAACGGGACGCGCAGCTCGGCGATTTGCGCGAGGCCATGGTCTGCGCGATGGAAGGCCTGAGTGAAGATCACCGCGAGATCATCGCGATGCGGCACGTGCAGGAGATGTCGTACGCCGAGATGGCGGCGTGCCTCGATATCCCGCAGGGCACCGTGATGTCGCGGTTGCACGCCGCGCGGCGTAGTTTGCGGATGAAACTCGGCGACATTGTGCTCGAGCCGCTCGCCGGCAACGTTGGCATGGCGAATTCGCCTGGAAGTTTTGCATGAAGCGTGAATGCGAGTCGATGCAGGCCCAGTTATCGGGCTATGTGGACCACGAGCTAAGTGTCAGCGAACGTGAAGAACTGGAGAAGCATCTGGAAACCTGCGCGGAATGCCGCGACGAGTTGCGGCAGTTGACGCTGGTTTCGCAGGCGGCGTCGCGGCTTAGCGTGAAGGCAGTGCCGGACGAGGTGTGGGATACGTTTTTGGACGGCGTGTACAATCGGCTGGAGCGGCGGACGGGTTGGGTGCTGTTTTGGGCCGGCCTGGCGGCCGTTGCGCTGTTTGGTTTGTATCATTTCGCGGTGGATTCTTGGGCAAGTCCGTCGCAAAAGCTGTTGGTGGCATTGCCGTTGGCCGGACTGTTCGTGCTGTTCGTGTCGGTGTTGCGTCAGCGCCTTTTCGTAGCGCGAACGGATCGCTACAGCCGCGGCGTCAAACGATAGTCGTTTCCCGAGGCGTGTCGGACTGACCGAAGCGTGTCGGACTGACCGAAGCGTGGCAGACTGACCGAAGCGCGTCGGACTGAGGAGAGTTCACACCCGTGATGACGGTCACTTCATCGCAGATCGTGGGCAAGCGGATTGCCAAAACGCTCGGATTGGTCCGGGGGACGACCGTGCGCGCGCATCATGTTGGGAACGATATCCTCGCGTATTTCCGGAACATGGTGGGCGGGGAGTTGGTCGAATACACCAAGATTTTGGCGGAGGCGCGCGAGCAGGCGCTGGATCGCATGATGGGCGAAGCGGAGCGGCTTGGCGGGAATGCGGTGGTGGATGTGCGTTTCAGCACCTCGGACATCGCGAGCGGGGCGGCGGAAATATTGGTATACGGCACGGCTGTTATCGTCGAGGATGAACGGTCGGGCGAAGCGTGACGGGCGGTCGCGCGTAGGTCGACGGCGTTGAATCCGCCGCTGCGTCTACCCGAGCTTGACCCGGACGGGCGGTTTTTGAAACCATTTTGTAGTCGCGCCCAGAAAATTAAGCTCGATATAACCTACTGACACAAAATCACTTATATAGTCGGTACGGTTTTTGTTTGAGAAGTTGTAGATTCTTCTTGACAGTTCTGCTATCCTGTGATAGCCTCATCATTTGCTCGCAGGGGGAATTGTGCCCTCAGGTCAATCCGCAACGCGCGTTGGGACGAGTGTGCATCTCCAGTTGCCGGTTAGCGCTGCCCTAGCCATTTTTTTGTCCTAAAACTCACCCAAGGGAGAAGTGTGTATGGCCGTCGCCTATAAAGGTGGACAAGACCGCCGTATCTTGGGGCACATCCCGGATACGGTTGAACTCCCCGATCTGATCGACATCCAGACGAAATCGTACGGCGATTTCTTGCAATGGGACGTGCCGCCGGACGAACGTGCAGGGGTCGGCTTGCAAGAGGTGTTTCTCGACGTCTTTCCCATCTCGTCTCCGGACGGGATGACGAAACTCGAGTTCGTGAATTATTCGTTCGCGCCGCCGAAGTATCCGGTGCATGAATGCCAGGTGCGCGGCGTCACGTATTCGGCGTCGCTCAAGGCCCTACTGCGCCTCGTTCGGTATGAAGAAGTCGGCACGGGCAACGAGCGCCGCGAAAAGCTGATGGTCGAGCAGGAAGTGTTCCTCGGCGAGCTTCCGGTGATGACGCCGACGGGCACGTTCATTATCAACGGCGCGGAACGCGTGATTGTCAGCCAGCTTCACAAGTCGCCGGGCGTGTCGTTCGAGACGAAGATTCACCAGAACGGCAAGACGCTTTTGTGCGCGCGCATTATTCCGTATCGCGGCGCGTGGTTGGAATTCGAATACGACATTAACGACGTGTTGTGGCTGACGATTGACCGCCGCTCGCGTTTGCTCGGCACGACGTTCTTGAAATGTTTCGGTTTCGTGGAACCGGAATCCATCCTCGAACTTTTCTACAAGAAGGAAAAAGTCGTCCTCGGCAAGACCAAGGTCAAGGTTGGATCGAAATCGATGGATCCGCTCGACCTCGTGGGACGGATTCTCGCTGCGGACGCGATCGATCCGGAGACGGGCGAGATCGTCGCTGAGGCGACGAACGAGTTGACCGAGGTCACCATCGATCGCCTGATGGCGTCGTCGGTGAAAGAGCTTCAGGTGATCGAACAAGACACGGTGAATCGCGACTCGACGATCATCGACACGCTCGCGCAGGATCATACGACGGGCGAGTCGGATGCGTATCGCGAGGTATACGCGCGGATTCGCCCGGGCGATCCCGCGACCGATAAGACGACGGAGACGTTCTTTCAGCGCATGTTCTACGACGCGAGCCGTTACGACTTCGCGCCGGTGGGCCGCTACAAGATTAACCGCAAGCTCGGCCTGGAAATCTCGCAAGAAACAAAGACCCTCACCAAAGAGGACGTCGTCGCGACGTTGCAGTATCTCGTGCGGCTGCGTTCCGGCGAGGGTGTGCTCGACGACATCGATCATCTCGGCAACCGCCGCGTACGTTCGGTCGGCGAATTGCTGTCGAACCAGGTGCGGATCGGACTCGTGCGGATGGAACGCACGGTGCGCGAACGCATGAATTTCCAGGACGAAGATCAACTGACGCCGCAGAGCCTGGTGAACCCGAAGCCGGTCCGCGCGGTGATCAAGGAGTACTGT
>JBGTJY010000082.1:0-2051 GCA_041744855.1 Candidatus Hydrogenedentales bacterium | reverse complement strand
GACGCGTAATCGGCGAGACGCTCCAGTCGCGGTCCATCACGTGATGGAGCCGGCGCCGATCGAATTTCGCGCCGACGCCGAAGCGGGTCTCGTCGGCGAGCGCCTTCACGAGCCGATCCTCGCGTTTCTCCAGATGCGTTACGGGCAGATCGAGCACGGTCATTTTCACGCGGCAGGCAATGTCGACGCCGACCGCGTAGGGGATCACCGCGTTGTCTGTCGCCAATACGCCGCCGATCGGCAGCCCGTAGCCGACGTGGGCATCCGGCATGAGCGCGCCGCGCACCGCAATCGGCAACGCGCAGGCATTCGCCATCTGCTGGATGGATTCGGGTTCGATGTCCGTTCCCCATTGCCGCCACGCCGCGGGTTCGTTGCGCGCCGAGAAGGGGCCGGCTGCCGCGCGATCTGTCGCGCGTTCACGATCCTCGATTAACCGGCGTGCCAATTCGCCGAAGTAGGGATCGCGCAACGCAGACTCGGGACTCTCTACGACGGAACTGACGGCGTCCTTCAACACGCGCTTTTTGAGGCCCGCTTGTCCCGCATCGATGACGGCGCGCCTCGCCACGTCGATGAGGGGCACGGGCACGCCAGCTTCCAATAGTTGCCGCGTTTTCATGGTTGTTCCTGCCTGCGATCAATCCCAAATACGAGCAGTCCAAATAGGAGCAGCCCAACTACGAGTCCATTATGCATATCGCATACCAGCCGCCCACCCAACAGTCCGGAGCGTGCCCGTACACCCAAAAAACGCAACACCTCTGCGCGAAATAGTAGGAGTCGCACTGCAACTGGCGCGACGAAACCTCAAACCTGGAAAGGTCCTACTCATGCGGCTTCTCGCGCGATACTCAGTTCTAGTTGTCTTTGTCGGGCTGTCATCGCACGCTCAAACGTACCCCGAGCGCCTGCCCGGTATTCAGCGTGTCGAGGTTTTCGACGCAACGCGGTTCGCGGTCGGCACGTTGCGTGAACCCGGCGCAGTTCGCGCGGGCGACCTTGAGATTGCGTCGGCGCTGACACAACCCGTCTTGCTCGGCGAAACGTCGGCCGAGACTTGGTTCGCGGGTTACTGGACGTACGTCACGCTGAAAGCGCCGATGCCCGAAGGCGCGACGATGGTCGTTGACGCCGGAACGGGCGGCACGCGCGAACTCGTCTATGACGTGGATGAGACCGTCAGCGCCGCTGTCAAGGTGAACCAACTCGGATATTTGCCGCGAATGCCGAAGTACGCCTACCTCGGCACGCAAATCCCCGGCATTGGCGCGCTCCGTTGGGTCAATCCGACGTTCGACCTCGTGCATGCGGCCACGCGCAAAATCGTTTTTTCCGGACCCGCCGTCCTCCGTGCCGATGTGCAGAAGAATGCGAAGGGCGAGTCGCTCTCGGGCGAAGCGGTCTACGCGATGGACTTCACGAGCGTTGACGCGTCCGGGCGTTACTACATTCGCATCCCGGGCGTGGGGCGTTCGTATGAGTTCCGCATCGGCGACGACGCGTGGACGCCGCTCTACTATCACGTGGCGCGGTTTCTGTTTCATCAACGAAACGGCCAGCCGCTTGATCAGCCGTACACCGCGTTCACGCGGGCATCCAATGGCGCGCGACCCGTCTACCGCGGTCAGGCGCTTCCGAAAGTGCTTGGCTTCCCCGCGACGATCGCCGTGACGTCGTTCGACCTGAACGCATGGTCGATCGCGCATCCCATGGAGCCGCCGCTGATCGAAAAGTGGAACTACGGTTGGCGCAACGCCGCGGATGAAGACGACGTTGCGACGCTTCACATCTCGAACGTCTTCGATATTCTGTGGAATTTCGAGCGGCATCCCGAGCGGTATTTCGACGGCCAATTGAATCTGCCGGAATCGACTAACGATATCCCCGACATTCTGGACGAAGCGCTGTACTTTCTCGAGGGCTATCGCGCGCTTCAGGCCGCGATTGGTACCGGCGAAGTGCCGGGCTGGATCAACAACCATCGCCACCGCTTCAACGAGAATTCCGACATCCCCTGGATCACCGCCGCGCCGGACCGCGCCGCCACG
>JBGTJY010000081.1:0-6066 GCA_041744855.1 Candidatus Hydrogenedentales bacterium | reverse complement strand
ACGTCATCTTCCTGTACATGGACGGCGGCGTGTCGCAGGTGGACAGCTTCGATCCGAAGCCGCGGCTAACCAAAGAAGACGGTCAGCCCTTCGCGATGAAGATGGAGCCGACGCAATTCGACAACAACGGCGGCACGCTGGGCAGCCCGTGGGAATTTCGTAACTACGGCGAGTGTGGCCTGCCCGTTAGCGATTTATTTCCGCATATCGGCGCGTGCGCAGACGAACTCTGCGTGATCCGATCGATGATCTCGAATTTTTCCGAGCACAACGCCGCCAACTATTTTTTGCATACGGGCCATGGCCAGGCGGGCCGACCAAGCATGGGCGCGTGGACGACCTACGGGCTCGGCACGGAAAACTACAACTTGCCCGGCTACGTTGTGCTCGACGGCGGGTTGATTCCGTCGGGCGGGATTGACAATTTCGCCGCGGGGTTTCTGCCGGCGACCTATCAAGCGAGCATTTTCCGCAACCAGCGGCCAAGCCTCGCCAACATCAGTCCAATGGAAGAGAGAGCGGAGCTGCAACAGAACAAGCTCGCGCTGATGCATGCGCTCGACGGCGAGGCGCTCGATCGCATGGGCAAGCTGGACCCGATCGAATCCGCCATCAAGAATTACGAGCTTGCGTATCGCATGCAATCGGCCGTGCCCGAGCTGACGGATATCAGCGGGGAATCCGACGCGACAAAAAGGCTCTACGGCATGGATTCGGAATACGAACATACGCGGAGCTACGGCACGCAATGTTTGACCGCGCGGCGCATGATCGAAGCAGGCGTGCGATTCATCGAGCTGACCTGCCCGCATATTGGGGGCGCCGATAGGTGGGATGCGCACGGCGGGCTACGATTCAATCACGGGAACAATGCGAAGGCGGTGGACCAGCCGATCGCGGGACGGTTGGGAGATTTGCGTGCGCGCGGCCTGCGCGACGAGAAGCGCGTCGTCTGGGGCGGAGAATTTGGGCGCACGCCGTTTGCCCAAGGCCGCGACGGGCGGGATCACAATCCGTTCGGATTCACGATTTGGATGGCGGGCGGCGGCGTGAAACCCGGCATGGTCTACGGCGCGACGGACGAATTCGGGTATAAGGCGATCGAGAACAAGGTCGAGATTTACGATCTACACGCGACGATGCTGCACTTGTTGGGCTTCGATCACACACAATTGACGTATCGCTACAGCGGCCGCGACATGCGCCTGACCGATGTGCACGGAAAAGTCGTTCGCGATATTCTGGCGTGAAGCCAGTTGTCCTAGTCATTCTGAACGCAGTGAAGAATCCGGTTGGGCGCGAAGACTTCTGAATCGTGAGATTCTTCGCGTCGCTCAGAATGACGAGTCTAGCTCAGAATGACGAGTCTAGCGTGGGCGACGCTGGTACGACCGATTGACAATACGGAGGAGCACGGAAGGCATGTCAGGCGGAAACGATAAGCACCGGTTCTCGCTGAAGGGCCGCGTTGCATTCATCACGGGCAGTTCGACGGGGCTCGGCAAGTCGATGGCGATGGCGCTGGGCGAGGCCGGGGCGAAGGTCGCGTTGAATTACTGCAACAACCGCGATCGCGCCGACGCGACGTTCAAGATGTTCACCGATGCCGGATACGAAGGTGTGATGTTGCGCGGCGACGCGACGAAGGAACAAGACGTCAACGAGATGGTCGCGCGCATCGAGAAGACGCTCGGGCCCGTGGACATCGTCGTGCCCAATGCGACGTGCGATCAGCCGCACAAACCCATCGAGCAGTACGACTGGGACTTTTACCAGTCGATGCTGGACTTTTTCATCAAGAGCCCGTTTCTGCTGGCGCGCGCGACCTTGCCGCACATGAAGCGCCAGCGCTGGGGCCGTATCATCAACATCGGCTCGGAAGTGTTTCAATGCGGCGTGCCAAATTTCACGGCGTATGTCGCCGCCAAGGGCGGACAAAACGGGTTCAATCGCAGCCTCGCAACGGAAGTGGCGCGCTGGGGCATCACGGTGAACATGGTGTCCCCCGGCTGGATTCCCGTCGAGCGCCACGAGAAGGACCCGCAAGCTGAGAAGGACGCGTATCTCGCGACGATCCCGATGGGGCGTTGGGGTGTGCCGATGGAAGTGGCGGAGACGGTAGTCTTTCTCGCGAGTGACGAGGCGGCGTATATCAGCGGACAAAATATTTGCGTGAACGGCGCGCACACGGTCGCGTAAAGCGAAGGGGAGACCAATGAAACTTGGACGATATGCGTGGCTAGCGATTGCGCTGTGTGTTGCCGTGATCGGATGCGACACGGAAACGGCGCCGAATGAGACCGCGGCCGGCGACACGACGGAACCGATTCGCGTCGCGTACGTTACCAACGGGATCGATCCGTTTTGGACGATTGCGGAAGCGGGCGCGAAGGCCGGCGCGGAAGAATTCAACGTGTCATGCGAGGTGCTGATGCCGCCGCAGGGCCTGGGCGATCAGAAGCGCATGGTCGAGACGCTGCTATCGAACGGCATCGACGGTATCGCGCTGAGTCCGATCGATGCGGCGAATCAGGTCGGGTTCATCAACGATGCCTGCAAGCGCACGTTGCTCCTCACCCATGATTCCGACGCGCCGGAGTCTGACCGGCTGGTATTCATCGGAATGGACAACTACAAAGCGGGGCGCGAAGCCGGGAAACTCGTGAAAGAGGTGATGCCCGACGGCGGTTCAATCATGATTTTCGTCGGACGCCTCGAGCAATTGAACGCGCAACAACGGCGGCAGGGCGTCATCGACGAGTTGCTGGGTCGCCCCGTCCCCCCGCCGAGCGACATGAAATTCGACACGAACGATTTCACGTCGAAGGACGGAAAATACATCATCGAAGGCACGCGAACGGACGACTTCAATTATCAGAAAGCAAAACAGAATGCCGAGGACACAATCGCGGGTTACGCGAATCTCGGCTGCATGGTGGGTCTGTTCGCGTACAACACGCCGAATTGCCTAGCGGCCGTGCGCGAAGCGGGCAAGACGGGCGCGATCAAGCTCGTGAGCTTCGACGAGGCGAACGACACGCTCGAGGGGATTAAATCCGGCGAGGTACACGGGACCGTCAGCCAGCAGCCCTATTTGTATGGCTACCATTCCGTGCGCGTGCTCGCGGCGTTGGCGCGCGGCGACCGCTCCGTGATTCCCGAGAATAAGTTCATCGAGGTCGAGTCCGTCATCGTGCGCAAGGACAACGTCGAAGAATTCGCGAAGAAGCTGGCCGAGCTGAAAGGCGAATGACAAATTCGTCCAACTCGGATGCGCCAACGGGCGCCGCGCGGCTGGAAGTGCGCGGGCTGACCAAGCGTTTTCCGGGCGTGGCGGCGCTGGACAACGTGTCCCTTGCGTTGCGCCCGGGCGAGGTACTCGCCGTCATCGGCGAAAATGGCGCGGGCAAAAGCACGCTGATGAAAATCCTCGCAGGCGTGCAGACGGCCGACGCGGGTTCGATTCTGTTCGAAGGCTCGGAAGTCCGCATCGATTCCGTCCGCGCGGCGACTGCGCTCGGCCTTGCGTTGATTCACCAAGAACTGAATCTCGCCGACAATCTGGACGTGGCATCGAACATTTTCTTGGGCCGCGAGCCCCGCCGCTGGGGTTTCGTCAATCGGTCAAAGCTGCGTCGCGATGCGCAGGAACTGCTCGATCGCTTGGGTCTGCGTTTCTCGCCCGTTGCCCTGGTGCGCGACTTGCCGATCGGGCATCAGCAGATGATCGAGATCGCGAAGGCGCTGTCGATTCGCGCACGAGTGTTGATCATGGACGAACCAACGTCGAGCCTATCGCAACGCGAAACGGAACAGTTGTATCGAGTGATTCGCGATTTGCGTGACGCGGAGGTCAGCATCGTGTACATTTCGCACCGCCTGGGAGAGGTGACGGCGCTCGCGGATCGCGTCGTCGTGCTTCGCGATGGCAAAAACGCGGGCGAGCTGCAGCGAAACGAAATCAATCACGATGCGATGGTACGGCTGATGGTCGGACGCGACGTACCGAACGCCCGGGAGGGACGCGCTCCTGCGCGTCCGGGTGCGCGAAATCAGCCAGATATAACGATGCAGACGAAGGACGCGGAGGACCGCGTCCCTCCCGGTTTGTCCATAAATGGATTGCGGACGAATCGGTATCCGCGGCATAGCGTGTCGTTCGAAGTTCGCGCCGGCGAGATCGTGGGGATGGCGGGTTTGGTCGGCGCGGGCCGCAGCGAAATTTTGGAGACCGTGTTTGGCGTGCGTCCCGCGATTGGAGGCGCCATTGCGGTCGATGGACGGACGGTGATCTTGCGACATCCAAAGGACGCAATTCGCGCGGGAATTGCGCTTGTGCCGGAGGACCGAAAGCGGCAAAGCCTCGTGCTCGAAATGATGCTGCGCGAAAACGTCAGCCTCGCGAGCGTGCACCGCGACAGTCGCGGCGGACTCCTGAACCGCCGCGCGGAACGCAGGTTGTCCGGCGAGATGATGGACAGGCTCGATATTCGCGCGCCGAACGAGCGCCAAATCGTGCAACTATTGTCCGGCGGAAACCAGCAGAAGGTCGTGCTCGGCAAGTGGCTCGCGTTGCGGCCGCGCGTACTGTTGATGGACGAACCCACGCGTGGGATCGATGTTGGCGCGAAACGGGAAATCTACAAACTGATGGAACAACTCGCGGCGGAAGGCGTCGCGATCCTGTTCGTTTCAAGCGAAATGGAAGAGATACTGACGATGTCGGAACGCGTCTTGGTCGTGCACGAGGGCGCGATCGCGGGCGAACTGAGCCGCGAGCAAATGACTGAGGAATCGATCATGCAACTCGCGACGGGCAAGACTCGGGCGGCGGGCAAGACCTGGGCGACAGGGCACGCATGAAAAAGATTCTCGGCATCACGACGCTGCTGCTCGTGATTTGCGTGTTCACTGCGATCCGGAACGAGAATTTCCTCAGCGCGTACAACGTGCAGAATACCATCCGGTGGACGGCGCTCTACGGCATCATCAGCATCGGCGTCGCGTTTGTAATCATTTCGGGCGGGATCGATTTGTCGATCGGATCGGTCGTGGGTCTGACCGGATCGCTGCTCGCGTGGATGTTGAGCGAAAAAGGCTTGAGCATTCCGGCCGCGCTCGGTGCGTGCGTGGTCTTGTCGCTGAGTATTGGACTGTTGCACGGTGTGTTAATCACGAAGGTGCGGTTGCAGCCCTTCGTCGTGACGTTGTGCGGATTGCTGTTGTATCGCGGTCTCGCGCGCTATTTGACGGACGATCAAAGTCTCGGTTTCGGCATGGCCTACGAGGGATTGCGCACGATCGCGACGGGGAGCGTGCCGCTGCCGTTTGGCGAATTCGCGCTGCCGTATCCCTTCTTGATCATGGTCGCGATTGCGATCGTCGCGGCGGTGGTCTTGCGGCTGACGATTTATGGCCGCTACCTATTCGCGCTCGGGCGAAACGAGCAGGCGGCGCGGTATAGCGGGATCAACACGGATCGCGTGACGATCGGCGCGTACGTCATCTGCTCGTTACTCGGCGGACTTGGCGGAATTCTGTTCGCGTTGGATGTGAACTCCATTCAGCCAGCGTCGTTCGGGGAGTTCTACGAACTGTATGCGATCGCCGCGGCTGTGCTCGGCGGATGCAGTTTGCGCGGCGGCGAGGGGACCGTGTTGGGCGTGGTCATCGGCGCGGCGGTGATGCGCGTGTTGTACAACGCGATTAATATCTTGCGGATTCCAACGCATCTCGAGTTTGCGATTATCGGCGCGGTGATTTTGATCGGCGTGACGGTCGATGAATTGATCAAGCGATGGGTCGCCAGCCGGCGCGTTGCGGTGGATTGAGCGATGCCACGTTTTTTATTGATCGGTTTGGACGGCGCGGAGCCTTCGCTCGTGGAGCGCTGGATGGACGCGGGGCGTTTGCCGAATCTGTCCCGATTGCGCGCGCGTGGAGCGTATCTGCCCTGCGAAAGCACCACGCCGCCTGCGACGTTTCCCGCGTGGACGACCTGCGTCACCGGCGTAAATCCGGGACGACACGGCATCGTCGATTTCACGATTCCAAAGGCCACTGTCG
>JBGTJY010000080.1:0-2327 GCA_041744855.1 Candidatus Hydrogenedentales bacterium | reverse complement strand
GCATCACGCGCGACCTCGAGTGGGGCGTGCCGGTGACGGACGCGGGCCTCGAGGGCAAAGTTTTCTATGTATGGTTCGACGCGCCGATCGAATACATCGCCGCGACGAAAGAATGGGCAGACCACGACCCCGAGAATCGCGACTGGAAATCGTGGTGGTACAACGCGGATGACGTGACCTACACCGAGTTCATGGCGAAAGACAATGTGCCATTTCACACGGTCAGTTTCCCCTGCACGATCATCGGCTCGCGCGAGCCGTGGCGTCTGGTCGATTACGTGAAAGGCTTCAACTGGCTGACGTACTACGGCGGAAAATTCTCGACGAGTCAAAAGCGCGGCGTCTTCATGTCCGACGCGATCGAACTTCTGCCGGCGGACTATTGGCGCTATTACTTGATGGCCAATGCGCCGGAAACGAACGACAGCTCGTTCACCTGGGAGCTATTCGCGGCGACCGTCAACAAAGACTTGGCGGATACCTTCGGCAACTTCGTGAACCGCGCTTTTCGGCTGACCGAAAAGCACTTCGGCACGCAAGTGCCCGAGGGCGGATCGCCGCGCGACGCCGAGCGCGAGTTGTACGCGCAACTCGATGCGCTCCTGAGCGAATACGCGGAGTGTCTCTCGACGATGCAATTCCGCAAAGGCACGCAAACGCTCAAAGCCATTTGGACCTCGGGCAACACCTACTTCGATCGCATGGAGCCGTGGAAGAGCATCAAGACCGATCGCGATGGCACGGCCTGCACGTTGCGGACTGCGATCAACCTGGTCCGCGTGTTTGCCCTCGCCGCGTATCCGATCATCCCGTTCGCGAGCGAGCGCGTGCTGAATGCCCTCGGACTCGATGCCGCCTCGCCGAGTTGGTTTAGCAAGAGCAGCGAGGAAGAATTGAAACTCCTCGCGCCCGGCCGCGCCTTCGAAATTCCACCACCGCTATTCGCCAAAATCGCCGACGAACAAGTCGCCGAATGGGAAACGCGATTCGGCGGCGTACACTCGACTACCTAAATCCTGTCGATCAGATAGAATAGATTCCGCCAGGAGACGTTCAGCAAATGCATCCGTTCGGCAAGAGAATCAGTAACAGCGTTTTCGGTTGCTTTGCAGTCGCCATCGTTCAAGCTTCATCTGTCGCCCAAGAAACGTCCGTTCCAACTTGGCTTGAAGGCGTCGATCTGAAACCGACGTACACCGAAGGTGTCGGTCTCATCATCGAGCATCGCTGCGCGCACTGTCATCGCCCGGGCGAAATTGCGCCGATGAGTTTCATGACCTACGCCGAAGTCCGCAAGTGGGCGCGCGACACCTACACGCCGATGGATGCGCTCATTCGCGAACGCGCGATGCCGCCATGGCCGGCGGACCCCGCGATCGGCGCGTTCAGCAACCCGGAGTTCATCACGCAACCCGAAATGGACCTGCTCATCGCATGGCTGAAATCCGGCATGCCGCGCGGCGCGGGCGAATTTGAAATGAAAATGCAATGGGTCGAAGGCTGGAACATCGGCCAGCCCGACGCGGTATTCGAATTGCCCGAGTACACCCTCGCGGAAGACGCGAAGGGCGAATTCAAGACGTTCACGATCAAGACGGAGTTTCCGGAAGACCGCTGGATCGTCGCGGCGGAAGCGACGCCGCAAGACACCACGATTGTGACCGCGATCGACGCGGGGTCGCTCGGCACGTATCAACTCGGAAACTCGTCCGTGGTTTATCCGGCCGGCATGGGCCGTATCCTCAAAGCAGGCGCCGAAATCGAAGTACGCGTGCACTATCGAAAGGACGCGGGCTATGCGCCCGTTGAGAAAAGCCGTCTCGGCGTTGTATTCGCAAAGTCGGCCGAAGGCCTGCGCGAAGTCGTCGTCGAGCGCATGGAAGCGGCTCCGTTCACGATTCCCGCGGGCAAAGCCGAAATCGAGCGCTCCGTCTCATTCGAGTTGCCGGCGGATAGCCAACTCATTTCGGTCATGCCCATCATGCACGAGCGCGGAGTGAGCGTGCGCTACGAGTTAGTTTCGCCCGATGGCGCCGCAGTCACGCTGCTGTCGATTCCGTCGTGGGACGCGCGCTGGAAATACCGTTACGCATTCGCGAAACCGATCGCCGCGCGAAAAGGCTCGACCGTCCGCGTCACGGCGCGTTACGACAACTCTGAGGCCAATCGAAAAAACCCTGACCCCTGGACGGATGCAACACCGGGGCCGACGGGAGAGACGTTGCAAGGATGGGTGAGCTACGTTCCTATTAATTGACGGCGTCTCGAATTTCTGTCATTCCCGCGCAGGGGGGCATTTGTAGCGCTGCTTTTCAAGCGGCGCGTAC
>JBGTJY010000079.1:0-3617 GCA_041744855.1 Candidatus Hydrogenedentales bacterium | reverse complement strand
GGGCAGCACCAAAGAACACGAATTGACAGAAGAACAGAAAGCGCGGATCGCCAAGCACCTACACGAAAAGGTGCGCAACGTGAACTGTCAATGGTGCGGCGAGAATCGATGGATACCGTCCAATCATTTCGTAGCGCCTGTGATTGTATCTGCGAAGCATCATGGATTAGGAAGCAATCCCACAATTCCGCTCGCGCTACTTACGTGCGGCAATTGCGCGAACACAATGTTTTTCAATGCAGTGACTATGGGCGTATTCGGGGAGGGCCAGCCCGATGCAACCCAGCCCTGAAAAAGAAAAGCAAGTCGTTCACTACGAGGAGAAGTCTTATACCGCGCCTGGCTCCCTATTTTTCCCAGACTATGGCAACCGCCCCATGAAAGGTTACCCGTTTTTGGAGACGGAAATCCTGGCGATTGAGTCTTTTCATGCCCATGTTGCAACTTGGACAACTTACGCGAGCATTGCGACGGGCGCGGCGGTTGGGTTTTTGTGGGATATCTGTACAAGCGGGGTATTCGTAATCCCGTCTGTGTTTTTGTTTTCAGTTGCTGTTTTGGCATCTATGGCTCTTTGGATTCGCGTTCGCGACGAAAAGAAATCGAGAAAGTCTTACCTCGAATTGATACGAGGCGAAACTACTTTTCGGAAACAAGCTCTTGATACTCAAGATTCTCCGCCGCAATCAGGCGGAAAATAGTGTCGCGGAACAAATACGGGGTTTTCCGATTGTCGAAACGAAACTCAAATTCATCGAGGTATTTTGGAAGATGCTTGGCAATGATTCCGTAGATGTGGCTCCGTTTGCGACCCCCCGAACAGTTATTCGATAACGATCCACAGGCAACCAAGCCCACTCAATCTCAGGAGACCCGTCGTGCTGAGAAAAAGCCCCGACTTTGCTACAACAGTCCGCCACTCGTCGCGAAGAAGCTATAGCATCCGCCGATTCTAGCACGGCGATACTGCCTTGTATCACGTAAATAGTGACGTCGCCTCGAGTTCGAGCTTGTCAATGCGGGACTGGATTCGCTACTTTCGACGGCACATGAAACTCAAGAAATCGTTATAAATTGCTATTGGTATTGGCTGGGATCGGGGGCTTGGTCTACGCGGCGTTCGTGGGGGCTCGGATCATCGAGTACACCGGCGGCACGTTCGAACACGGCTGGCGCGAAGGTGCACTCCATCGGGCGGTCGGGAACGACGATTTGGTTGTATTGCGGCTGATGGTGTTGATCGGGGCGAATGGTACCCCTGTGGATGGACGCGGGTTGTCCGCGCTATCTTCGGCGGCGATGCTTGATAATCGGGCAGCGGCGAAAATTATGCTTCGTCACGGCGCGAACCCGAATGGTGCCGACGAGATCGTCGATGATTTTGCGACACCGCGAGTTCCGGGGATGGCTCGCGGTATCTCGCCGACTGCGATCAGCACCTTCGACCGGCCCCTGTTCTGGGCGGCACGCACCGGTCACCACGAAATGGCGGCGCTGCTTCGTGAACACGGGGCCGACTACGAATTCATCGACGCGCTATTTCTCGCCGACGAGTCGTTCGTACGTGAGACACTGGCTGACGATCCCGAGATCAAGGCTCAACTCGATTATCTAGCGCCAGAGTTTCTGCGATATGCAGTGGAATACGACAACGAACCCGCGGCAAAACTGATGCTCGACCTCGGCTACGACCCTGCGCAGAAACCCCAGTACGGTGAAGCTGCCATCGAGATGGCCCGCATGTTCCGGCGAACGAAAACGCTAGCGTTGTTCGAGGCGCACATCCAAGCTACGCCGGTCGAGACCAAAGTTGTGGCGGGAGCGGCCGAATAAGGGGGTATCGCGCGAAGCCGGACGCGGAGGACCGCGTCCCTCCCGGAGTCGACGCGGAATTAAAAGTTTTGTACGACCGTGCGGCCATCCACGAGAATTCAGATGGGGTGCGGGACCGATCGCGTATATATCGAAGGTTTCAATGGATTGAGGTTGGCGTGAAATTCAGAAGCCACTACAAACTTATCCTCGTGATCGGCGGGCTTGCGGTTCTGGTTTGCGCGGCGTTGCTCGCCGCGCGCGTCATTGAGTATTCCAGTTCGGATTCCGGGATTGGCGATCTCGATACCGCGCTTAGGACCGCAGTTCGCGAGAACGATTTGACGGTTCTCCGCGTATTGCTGTGGCTGGGTGTTGGACCGGAACCAGTGAATCCAGGCCGGGTCGAAACTCCGCTGTTGTTCGCTGCGTACGAAGGTAACTTAGAGGCAACACAGATACTGCTTCGTCACGGCGCGAATCCCGATGGCGCGGACAAAATCTTTGACCCCTTCGCTCAGCCTTCTGATTCGGATGTGTATCGACCTCGACCCAAGGACTCGATGAGCGTTTTGGACCGGCCTCTATTCTGGGCCGCGCGTAGGGGTCATCACGAAATTGCGGCGTTGCTGCGCGAACGTGGTGCGCAGTACCAATTTATCGATGCGCTCTTTCTCGCGGATGAGGCATTTGTTCACAACACGCTCGCTCAGCGTCCACGACTCGTGGAGGAGCTCGCGAACTACCGCTCCGAATTCTTGCGCTACGCCATCGAGGCGAATAACGTGCCTGCCGCCAAACTCATGCTCGAGTTGGGGTTCGATCCTGATGCGATGATCGATTATGCGCGCCGCAAGGGGCGGACGGAGTTGGTCGCGTTGTTCCGGGCTTATCGTCCGCCCGTCGACTCGGCCGCGGAGAGATTGACCGCTGATCCGATTGAGTGACACGCGCATCGCAGGTGCGCAGCTATTGGTTCGCTCGCCACCTACTTTGCGCCCGATCGCGTACGATTACCAAGAGACCGCGCCATACGGATTCCCCGTACTCTTCGAGCGCGGCCATGATGCGGCTGTGAATGGCGAGATGGTTCGGGCGGCGGAGCGTGATGATGAGAATGCCGTGATGGAAGTCTGCCCGCCGTCTCGCGAAACCGCGATCAGTCGTGATGAGGAGGCGTTGTTCGCGCTGCGCGAGGTTCCACAACGCGTCGTCGACGATACCCTCATCCGGCGTTCCTCGAACGTCGCGCACATCGTGGCCAATGGCGGCCAAGGCGTTTACAGAGATTCTCGGAATGTTCTCGTCGACGAGGATTTTCATTCCTCAATCGTTATCGACGTGAGCGGGGAGACCTGTTCTTCAGCGAGCGACGCGCCGTAGTCCATGCAGGCGAGCAGATCCTCCCGCGCGAGCGACGGATATTCGCGTAGAAGGTCCTCGAAAGAGTCGCCGTTGGCGAGCATTTTTAGCAGTTGATGCACGGGAATGCGCGTTCCGCGCACACACGCCTGTCCATGGCAAATGTTCGGGTCAAATGAGATGCGTTGGTCCATTGTCGAATACCTGAGGTAATTTTATCACGATGATGCCTTGCGCGCGTTTCGATGTACTGAGGGTGCCAACGGCTAACTGGGCAACGGCGGCTGGAAAGCCGCCGTTGCGTAGCGGGTTCGATGAACTGGGGGAGGTCCCCGCTTACTGCCTGCGGGGACGACGGGTAGGGGTGTGCGCGGGGACGACGGATGGGGGAGTAGTCGCGTCAATCGGATGCGGGGGCGCGCGGACTACGTGTTCTGCACGAT
>JBGTJY010000078.1:0-2483 GCA_041744855.1 Candidatus Hydrogenedentales bacterium | reverse complement strand
GCGGACGTCGTCGGCCGCGACGGCGAGGTCCTCGCGCATGTCGATGTTGGTACGGAGCTCTTCGACGGCGGCTTGCCGGGCATGAATTTCCGCGAGCGTTGCGGGGGCGCACAACCACGCGGCGAGCGATTCTTCGCCGGCTTTCGTGCGCGCCGTGCAGAGGAGCTCGAAGAGCGAGCCTTCGCCAAAGAGGTCCATGTCCGCCGCGTAGGGGTGACCCGCCGGAATCAAATCGACGCCGGAAACGCCTCGGCCCGCCCATCGATCATCCAAGCGCGCGATGCCGGACTCGTAGAAGGCGGCCGCGCGGCGCGATCGCTTTAAAGTGCGGAGAAGTCCATCGTGGCGAACGGCGAGTACGACGAACAGGAGAATCGGCGGGATGACCCAATACCAGCCGACGGACGCCTGAAAGGCCGAAACGATTCCGATGACGATCGCGGCGAATACGCTGGTCAGGCGTGCATTCGCATACCAGTTATCCGCACGATCGAGCCGGGCGACGGCCTGCATTCTCGCGTCGAGTCGGCGCTGGTATTCCTGGCGCGGCTCGGCGATGTCGGGACTAATGTCGCTCGCCGGCATCGGCTTGTCGGCCTGGGCGGCCGGCGGGGTCACGCGACTTCGACGCCGACTTTGGCAAGGGCCTTGCGCAGGTCGTCGGGCGAGAATGGTTTGGGCAGACACATGACCGCGCCCAACCCGACGATTCGCTCCGTAATGGCGGGATCGTAGTATCCCGTCATCGCGATGATGTTAATCGCGGAACCGTCCTCGGTCGCCTTGATGCGGCGGCAGACTTCGAAACCGTCGATGCCGGGCAGGCGAATGTCGAGGAATACAACGTTGGGTCGAAAGATGCCGACCTGTTGGCCCACTTCGAAACCGTCGCTGGCGATGCGCACTTCGAACGGCGACTTGGCGCGATCAAGGAACCGGCGAATCACGGCGACGACGGATTTTTCATCGTCTACGACGAGCACTTTGATTCCGTCTTCACGTAAATCACCGTGCAGGGGAATACTGTTTTCCCGGAGAAAACGCATCAAGTCTTCGCGGCGGATTCGCCGGTGGCCGCCGGGCGTCTTGAATACGGTGATGCGGCCGGCCTCGGCCCATTTGCGGATCGTGTCGGCGGTGACGTGACAATACTTCGCGACTTCGGATGTGCTAAACGACTGTTTCGTTTCCATCTACATTCCCAAAGCCAGAAAAATCCGCACTATTGGCGGCAGCCCAGCGCGCGCATTTGCGTCAATGCCACCTTGAGTCCATACAACGTGAAGTCACAAACATGCACAATAGAAAGGAATACCCGCCTCGCCGGGCTAACACCCCAATCCTGCCCGGACCGGAGCTGCTGCCCGGAATGGAGCTGGAACGGGGAATCGAACCCCGGACCTCATCATTACGAGTGATGCGCTCTACCGACTGAGCTATTCCAGCGAAAAAAAATGGTGCCAAGGGGCAGAATCGAACTGCCGACACGCGGATTTTCAGTCCGCTGCTCTACCAACTGAGCTACCTCGGCACAGCCGTGAAACTATACGGAAACAAAGGCGAAATTGTCAACTGAACGGCGAATCATGCGCATTGTTAGGTCGCGTGCTCTCCACGCCGGGCTACGCGATCCGCTCGGCGTAGGCGCCAAGCTTCGCGTGCCGTAGGCGCCAAGCTCCGCGTGCCGTGGGCACTAAGCTCTGCTTGCCCTAAGCGCCGAGCTCCGCCGCGAGCCGCCTATCGAAATGAATTCCGCCGCGCGCTTTTTTGGCGCGCAGTTGCCGGATGCGCGACACGACCTCCAACATTTCCTGCGGGGTGTGCGACTCTCCCTCGTCCCGAAGCGTGATGCAGAATAACAGGTCGAGCATCAATTCGAGGCCTTTGACGTTGGATCCGACGGCGCTGAGCAGCGTGGAGCGATGTTCGCGCCATGCCTCTTGAATGCCCTCGCAGAATGCTCGGGCGCGCTTGGGCGGCACGATGCACATGTAGTGCCCCCCGCCGAGATGCCCCGCGAAGAAAAGGTCGCCGAAACCCGCGCCGCACTGTTGCAAGGCGCGCGCGAGGTGGCGCAGTGCGCGGTCTCTTGCTTCCGCGCCGGCAGATTGCGTGTACGGCCGGATGTCCATCATCTCGATGTAGACGAGGGCGAAGGCCGAGGGGTTTACGAGCCGCCGCTGCAGCTCTTTGCGGAATCCCGAGCCGTCGGGCAACGACGTGATGGAATCCTCGAGCCGCGAACCCTGGTAGGTCTCGAGCAACGCATTCACGCGCTGGCCGAAATCTTGAATCGTGAAGGGCTTCGTAATGTAGTCGTCCGCTCCTTGTGCGAGGCCGTGGTGGACTTCGGCTTCGTCGCTCATCGCGGAGATGACGAGAATCGGAATGCGAAACAGGTCGTGATCGGCGCGAATCGCCCGGCAAATCTGGAACCCGGACATGTCCGGAAGCATCAGGTCGAGGACGAGAAGGTCCGGGGT
>JBGTJY010000077.1:0-13779 GCA_041744855.1 Candidatus Hydrogenedentales bacterium | reverse complement strand
CGAGAAACGCGCTTTGCCCGAGCCTCGAGAGGTGAAGGCGGGAGTGATCATCCCGCACAGATGCCACGTCGGCAAGGAATGCGTCGTCCTTCTGCGTTGGGATTTTCATAGGGTCGGAAACGGCAACAGTCCGCTCAGAGACGCAAGTACTCAGTCCCAAGGACGCATTATCGGTTAGGTTTGTAGTCCGTCTTCGGGATTCCAACAGCGGTAGTCATTCTCACTTTCACCATCCATCCACTTCAAAGCCGGCATTTGCGCTTTGAGCATTACTTCCAAGTCTATCCATTGGTCCTGCAGTCTAATGAAGCCGGCTTCCTTTAGCGACGCAATCAAAATGTTGGCGTCTTCTTCCCATTCGATCATTCGTGCGAGCAATTCAGGTCGAAATTGCGATAGGTTGCCATTAGGCGCATTCTGGGCAGTCCACTTAAGCAACGAGACCACGATTCCAACCGCTCCGTACTTCGGTACCGGAATCCCATTTCGATCTAACGCATCAATCAGTAGCAGCACGCGTGGATCTGTTGCCAGACGATAGGTTTCCATTTTGCTCACTCTCCGAAGTTTTTGGAAGCTAGAAATCCGTGTAATTGGTGGTACTCGTATCGAGCTCTCATGTTGACGGTCCGCGAGTTCAAAGTTGCCAATTTATTACTTAGGCGCTCAATTCATCGCGGACAATACGAACGCCTTCGACCATGTTCGCCAGTTTTTCGCGCGCCGCCCATCGCGCCGTCTGGCTGAGGCCGCAGTCCGGCGCAAACGACAGCTTGTCGGGCGCTGCGAATTCGAGACAGCGCCGCACGCGCGCCGCCACTTCCTCGACCGGCTCGATGTAGTAGCTCTTCACATCGATGATGCCGACCGCGACGTTCTTGGTCTTCGCGATTTCGCCAATGATCTCGATCTCGCTAAACTCGCGGCTCGCCATCTCGACGTGTATTTCGTCGACATGCATTTCAAGAAACGCCGGAAACATCGGCACGTATTTTCGCGGTCCCACCGCGCGGCCCTTGAAGTTGCCGAAGCAAAGATGCGTCGACAAGCGGCACTTCCCCGTTACCGATTCGACCGTGCGATTGAAAATATCGACGAAGCGCTTCGTATCTTCGCGATGCGCATAGCAACTCATCGAAGGCTCGTCTACCGTAATCTCGGTGCAACCCGCCGCAATCAACGCGATCAATTCGTCGCGCACGATCGGCACAAGCGCTTCCGTCAACGCGTAGCGATCACGGTAGCGATCGTTCGGCACGAGCCGCCCGCTCATTGTGTACGGCCCAGGCACGCTCGCTTTCAACACCGGCCCCTTGGGCGCGAGGCGCTTCAATCGCTCGAATTCCTCGACCACGCCGAGCCCGCGCGGCGCCCGCAACTCGCCAGTCACCAAGTGCCGGCCGCGCTGATCGTGCGCGGGTGGACCGAACCGGCGCGGGCTTTCGGCTTCGAGCGCGATGCCCTCGATGTATCCGTAAAACGAGAGATTGAAATCGAGCCGGCTCTGCTCGCCATCGGTGATGACATCCAACCCGGCCCGCACCTGATCGCCGATCGCGATCAGGACGGCGTCGTCCTGCAATTCCGCGCGGTCGGCCTCGCCGAAGGCGTCCAAGTGCTGGGTGGCAAATTCGAGCCAGCCGGGAAACGGATAGCTGCCGATGACGGACGTCCGCAATGGCCGATCGTTCATGACGAAATCGATCCGCCGATACGCGAAAACAGTTTCGCCATGCGTTCCGCGTGTTCATCGTACGCGCGTTCGAACAACTCGACGCTACGATCCGCGCCAACAACGTTCGCACCGGACAAAACGGTCGGCGGATGCCCCGCCTTGGTCAGTCGCTGTGCAACGGCGGATTTGATGCAATTCACGAGCATGCACCCGCCAATCGTCGAACCCGGCGCAACCGGCGTATCCAGCCCATCGATTTTTACCATCGCGTCCCCCGCGGGCGCGCCGGTATCCAGCACGAGGTCGGCGAAATCCTGCAGTTTCTTGCCGCGATGATCCCGCGACTGCGACGTGTCCGAGTGCGCCTTGCTGATGATCACGACGACCTTAATCTTCTTCGCTTGGAACGCCTCCGCAAGTTCAATCGGCACGACGTTGCAACCGCTCGACGACGCAATGAGCGCGGAGTCCTCGGAAGTCACATTGAAGTTTCTCAGAATGCGATGCGCGAGTCCGCTTACATTTTCGAGGTACATCGCCTGGCGCTGTCCATTCGCGCCCACGACGGGATTGTGAAACGTCAACGACAATTCGACAATGGGGTTGAACCCCGGAAACGACCCGTACCGCGGCCACACTTCCTCGACAAGAATGCGGCTGTGCCCGGAGCCAAACACGTGCACCATGCGCCCGGCGAGAATGGTCTGCGCGAACCAATCCGCCGCGGTCTCCATGGCCGCCTTCTGTTTGCGCACGCATTCAATCAATTCGGCGCAACGGGCGAGGTAGGTTTCGATAGGGTTCATGAACGGTACTTCGAGTGTTAGCGTTTCGGTTCTTGTACCGATGCTTTTCAAGCGGCGCGTGAGGCGAAGGCCGATGCGTACACTCGCGCCGGTTAAAAACCAGCGCTACAAGCACCCCATCGCGGGCGGAATGGTAGCACAGCGACTAGCGAGCCGCAGTACTCTTCGCGGCGAGCCGCGCCGCGTGCGCCACGCCGTTTCGGAAAACACGCATCCCCGCGCCCTCGCCCGCCGCATCGCCGCGCGTCCATCGCGGATGATTCGTGAAATCGACGAAGGCCTCCGGATGCGGCATCAGCCCAAACACGCGGCCCGTTGCATCGCAAATGCCCGCGACGTCGTCCTGCGATCCGTTTGGATTCGCGGGGTATGCCCCCATCGCGCGGCGCCCGTCCGTGCTTGCGTAGCGCAGCACAATTTGCCCGCTCGATTCGAGCGCACTGATCAATCCGGGGTCGGCAACGAACTTTCCTTCGCCATGGCGCACTGGCATTTCGATCTGATCGATGCCTTCGGTCCACACGCAAATCGAGTTCGCTTCCGAATTCATGCGCACCCAACGGTTCTCAAATCGCCCCGAGTCGTTATGCGTCAGTGTCGCCGTTTGCGTCAGCGATTGCCCATTGCCCGGCAACAGCCCCATCTTCACGATCACCTGGAAACCGTTGCAGATCCCGATGACCAAATTTCCGGCGTCGACAAATTCAACAAGCGCCTCGCCCAACCGATATCGCAGCCGATTCGCGAGGATGCGCCCCGACGCAACGTCGTCCCCGAAGGAAAATCCGCCCGGCACCGCGAAGATCTGAAACTCGTCGAGCTGATCCGGCGCGGCCAGCAAGTCATTGAGGTGCATGCGCACGGCATCCGCGCCAGCGCGCTCGAACGCCTGCGCCGTCTCGCGATCGCAGTTGATGCCGAATCCCGTGAGAACGAGCGCCCGCACGCGTCGCGAATTCAATTGACCGTTGCCTACCATTTGAGCGGCCTCTGCCACGCGTTTTTGAGTTCGGCGTTCGCGTGATTCACCAACTGCGTGCCATTTCTAGTAATCGTAAAGGCGCCATCGCCGCTCGTCGTCCCGACGCGGTAACACGGCGTCCCCGCGAGTAGCCGTTCGAAATCGCCCGTCGATTCCGGCGAAACCGTGATCACGAATCGCCCCTGAGATTCGCTGAACAGCGCCGCCTCATCGTCAATGCCGACGATTGCGCTGAGGTCGACCGTCATGCCGAGCGCCCCCGCCATCGCGGTCTCAGCAAGCGCAACGGCTAAGCCGCCGTCTGAACAATCGTGGCACGACGCGATCAGCCCAGCGTCCATCGCAGCGCCAATCCGCCGATACGTGTCGCTGAAACTCGCCGGATCGGTTTTTGGGACGTCGCCGCCGCTCTCGCCGAGCACAGCGAAATACTCGCTGCCGCCGAGCTCGTCACGCGTGTCGCCGAGCACGTACACGACGTCGCCGGCGCGCTTCGCATCCATCGAGACGCATCGCCGCACGTCCTCGACAATGCCCACCGCGGTGAACAACACAGTCGGCGGAATCGAAATTTTTGTGTCCCCAATCTTGTAGTCGTTTTTCATGCTGTCTTTGCCGGAGATCAACGGAATGCCATACGCATGGCATGCGTCGTAGAGTCCCTTGCAGGCACGCACGAGTTGGCCCAACTTATGTTCGCCGTCGGGCGTTTTCTCGCTTTGAACCGGATCGGGCCAACAAAAATTGTCGAGCCCCGCGATGGTCCCCAACTTCGCGCCCACACAAACGAGATTGCGCACCGCTTCGTCCACCGCCGCCATCATCATCCAATACGTGTCGAGCTCGCTGTACTTCGGGCAGATGCCGCACGCGATCGCGAGACCACGATTCGTTCCCGGTACCGGACGGATCACCGCGGCGTCGCCGGGACCATCTTCCTGCACGCCCTGGAACGGCTTGAGCACGCTGCTCGCCTGCACTTCGTGGTCGTACATCCGCACGAAAGATTCCTTGCTGCACACGTTGTGCGCGGCAAGCACATCCAACACGCGCTTACTTAAATTGCGATCGGCTCCTCTTTCAGCGCGGACTGAACGCGCGTCGAGTCGCAGCGGTGTGTACACCGCCTTGAGTTTCATCGGCGGCAGGCCGTCATGGAGGAAGTCCATGTCGAGCGAGGCGATGCATTCGCCGTCGAAGAAACACTCAAGCAGGCCCGACTTCGTGAATGTGCCGAGCGATGTGACTTCGACTTCGTGCCGCGCAGCAAGTTGTTGGAGCGACTCGAATCGATCCTGCGGCACGGACAGCGTCATCCGCTCCTGCGCTTCCGACAGAAAAATCTCCCACGGCGCCAGTCCCGCATACTTCAGCGGCGCGCGATCGAGATGGACTTCCGCGCCGCCGGGCGTGCGGGCCATTTCGCCCACGCTCGAGGAAAGACCGCCCGCGCCGTTGTCCGTGATGGACGAATACAGCCCGGCATCGCGCGCCTCGATCAAGAATTCGGCGAGTTTCTTTTGCGTGATCGGATCGCCGATCTGCACCGCGGTAGCGGGCGATCCCTCGTGCAACTCCTCCGAAGAAAACGTCGCGCCGTGAATTCCGTCCTTACCGATGCGGCCACCCGCCATAACGATCAAATCGCCGGGCCTCGCGCCTTTTTCTTCGCTCGGTTTCCCGTTAATTGTGCGCGGAATCAATCCGCCCGTACCGCAAAACACGAGCGGCTTGCCGAGAAAACGGTCGTGAAAAACGATTGCGCCGTTGACGGTCGGAATGCCGCTCTGATTGCCGCCGTCCTTCACCCCGCGATGGACGCCGCGCAACACGCGCCGCGGATGCAGCAGCCGCTCCGGAATTTCTCCCGCATAGTCCGGCGGCGCGAAACAAAACACGTCCGTATTGAAGATGCAGCGGCATCCCATGCCCGCGCCGATGATATCGCGGTTCACACCCACGATCCCCGTCATCGCCCCGCCATAAGGATCGAGGGCCGAGGGACTATTGTGCGTCTCGGCCTTCAGCGCGAAGTTCCAATTGTCGTCAAATCGGATGATCCCCGCGTTGTCGTGAAACAAGCTGACGAGCCAGTCGATATGTCTCTGCTCGACGACCTCATCGGTCACGCGCTTGATGTACGTCTTGAACAGGCTGTGGATCGTCTCGCTATCGCCGTGTTCATTCGTGTATTCAATCTCGGCGTTGAATATTTTGTGTTTGCAATGCTCCGACCAAGTCTGAGCCAGTATTTCTATTTCGATGTCCGTCGGGTGTTCCGGCAATCGCCGTTGCCGGCGCGCGCTCTTGATTCGGCGATAGTAGTCGCGGATGGCCTGCATCTCGTCGAGCTCGAGTGCGAGCATTCCATCGCGGCTCAATTGCATCAGCGCCGCATCGGAGATTTCGAGGTCGATGGTGTGAACCTTGGGATCGCTGCGATCCGTCACGATCGGCAGCGGCAGATGCGCGTTGGCGTGTCCGTTCCGGCGCGCTGCTCTCGGCCAGACGGCCCACTGTTCGATCAGTTCATTCGCAAGCACGCCGCGAACGGCACGCTCGCATGCGGCCTGATCGACGCCGCCACGAAATGCGTACTGCGTCGACTTAAATACAGGTTCGTCGGCGCCAAGCGGCCGCCCGAGTACATCCTCGATTCCTTGCGCCGCGCTGCGTCCAATGTTGTCGGTCACCCCAGGACGGAACCCCACCTCCGCTAGAAAATCGTAGTCGTCGAGCAACGGCGCGTCGAGTGTGGAACATTGCACGACCGGATCGGTGAAAAGCTCGCGGCGCAAGCGTTCCAGTTCCGGCTTCGACAGCGTCGCACAGACCGTGTACACATCCGCGACGCGCACCTCGCCCACATGCAGCCCTAAGTCTTCCGCAAGCCGCGCGCGAACGCTCTCTCCCGCCGCGTCACGCACACCCGCGCGAACGCCAACCTCGATACGATGCGTGCGCATCAAAGTCCCCCTTCGAAGGGGGATTTAGGGGGATGTGAGAGCCAGCCCCCCCACAAGCTACCGCGCGTCACTCGATTCTCCCAAGGCGAACTGCAACCGTCCCGTGTATTCGACGCCGGTGTGGTCTCCCGCCACCGTGCCGATCACCTTCGGCGATTCGAGCGCCTGATTGAAGGCGTCGAGTGCTTTCTCTTTTTGATCCGCGCCGACGACGACGAGGTAGCCCATCCCGCAGTTGAACGTGCGCAACATTTCGTGATCGTTCACCGCGCCCGTTTCTTGCAGATAGGCGAACACGGGCGGCGCTTGCCAGGCCGACAAATCGACATTCACGCCGAGATGCTTAGGGATCGAGCGCGGCAGGTTGTCCGTAATTCCGCCGCCGGTGACATGCGCCATTCCCTTGATCTTCACAATCCGGCTGACGATCTGGATCACCTTGGCGTAACTGCGGTGCGGTTCCATCAACACATCCGCAACGCTGCGGCCCGTGCCGGGCATGATGTCCTTGAGCGATAGGCGGCCAACTTCGAAACAAATCTTGCGCGCGAGGCTGTAGCCGTTCGTGTGAAGCCCCGAAGAATGCAAACCGATCACGACATCGCCCGGCTCGATAGTCGAACCATCGACGATCTTCGAACGATCGACGACGCCGACGATCGTTCCCGCGAGGTCGTACTCCCCGTCGTGATACATCCCCGGCATCTCGGCCGTCTCGCCGCCGATCAACGAACAGCCCGCATACCGACACCCAGCCGCAATCCCACAGATCACGGCCTCGACGACATCGGGGTCCAACACGCCGAACGCGAGGTAGTCCAGGAAAAACAACGGCCGCGCGCCCTGCACGAGAATGTCGTTCACGCAATGCGACACGAGGTCCACGCCCACCGAGTCGTGCTTGCCCGTCATAAACGCCAGCTTCAGTTTCGTGCCGACGCCGTCCACGCTCGAGACCAGCACCGGCTCCTGCATGCCACTCGGGTCGAAGCGGTACATCGCGCCGAAGTTGCCGATTTCCTGCAGCACGTTCGCGTCGAACGTCCGGGTAATCGCCTGCTTCGCGCGCCGCAACCCAGCGTCGGCCGCGTCGATGTTGACCCCCGCGTCACGGTAGCTCAATCCCTGCGATGTTTCGCTCATGACCGCTCTCCAACCCCGGAAGCTTAAGACCAGAAGCCCAAAAAACCCACCGACCAGCGCGACCATTGTAGCTGTGGGAAGCAACCCGCCGCGCGCGTGACTTTTCCGGGGCAAGTTCCGTGCCTTTTGCGAACTGTATTCGCATTCGCCCGATAACACAAGCTAAAATTGTTTATCAATTCGATAAGGTTGTCTTATGACTTTGGAAGCGCTCCGCTGTTTTTGCGCCGTCGTCGAGTCCGGCGGATTTCGCGCCGCTGCCGAACGCCTTCATCGCACGCAGCCGGCGATCAGCCAACAGATTAAATCGCTGGAACGCGAACTCGGGCACGCGATCGTTCAACGCGGCGCGAATCTACCGACCCCGGCAGGCGCGCTGCTGTACGAGCGCGCGCGTCTAATCCTCAACGACATGGACAGTCTGGTCCGCGAGTTGCGCGACTTCGACGAAACCGCACACGTGCCGTTGCGCGTCGGCGCGAGCGACACCAGCGCGATGTATTTCCTGCCCGGCGCGCTGCGCGAATTCGCGAAGGCGATGCCGCAGGTCCGGGTCGAACTCATCACCAAAAGCTCGTCCGCCATTGAATCGTCCGTGATCCGCGGCGAACTCGATCTCGGCGTCGTCACGATGCCTGCGAATAGTCCCGATCTTGCGTGCAAGCCGCTCTTCGCGCAACGGCTCGTGTTGGTCGTGCCGCGGTCGCATTCGTTCGCGCGCCGCCGTTCCATTGCGCTCAGTCAATTGGACGCGCATCGGATGATCCTGCTCGACGAAACGACGCGCACGGGTCAATCGTTGCGCGAGCACTTCGCCCGCGCGGGATTCGAGCCCGACGTAGCGATGCGCAGCGGCAGCTTCGAAGTGATCAAGCGCTACGTCGTCGAGGGCGCGGGCATCGCGATTCTACCGGAGATCGCGATCACAAAAGCCGACCAATCCCAACTCGCCGCGGTGCGCGTCGCGGACCTGCCCAGCATTGAGATCGGCGCGATATGGCTGGCGCGAGCCTACCAAACCAAAGCCGCGACGGCGCTCCTCGCGTGCATGTCGGCGCCAAAGTCACGCGATTGAAAAGAGTCGTCGTCCCGCAAGCAGTGGGGCTGTTGAAAAAGTCGATACCGGCACTGCGCGATTGGAGACGACACCCAAAAACTCCGTCATTCCGAGGCCGCGCGCCTTAAAGCATTGCGCGCGGCCGTGGGAATCTCGACTTTTTCAACAGCCTTGCAGTAAGCGGGCACCTCACTCGCGCCATCCCTGTCGCTCTCTGCGTCCCCGCGTCTCTGCACGAGTGATCACTATTGCCCCGCAGCCTTGTCCAACTCTTCGATGAGCACATCCGACGCCTCGCGCTCGCGCTGTAGCCGCTCGGCCGTGTCCTCGACTTTCCGCATCACGCGCAGGAGATTCAGCCCGGCGATCTTCTTCACGTCCTCGTCGCTGTAACCGCGCCGCAACAGTTCGGCAAATAGCGCGGGATACGTCGATACATCTTCCAGTCCATCGGGCAAAAACGTCGTGCCGTCATAGTCGCCGCCAACGCCTAAATACTCGACGCCGATGCGATTGCGAATGTGGTCAATGTGATCGGCCACATCGCCAATCGTCGCATTCACAGGACGCGGATTCGCCGCGCGCCATTGATCCAACCCCGCGCTGACTTTCGCCTCGTCGTCCGGAAATTCAGCCACCAGCCGCTGCCGTTCTTTCGTGTATTCATTGGCATAACCGCTAAATTCCTCGGAGACATAGCTGGAAAGGAACGTAACCATGACGACGCCGTCGTTTTTCGGCAAGCGATCGAGCACGTCGTCGGGCACGTTGCGCGGATGGTTCGTAACGCCGCGCGCGGAGGAATGCGAGAAAATGATCGGCGCTTCGCTGACATCAAGCGCGTCGTGCATCGTCAACGCGTGAACGTGAGACAGGTCGACCATCATGCCCAGCCGGTTCATTTCGCGCACGACTTCGCGCCCGAACGCCGTCAACCCGTCATGCTCCGGTTCGTCGGTCGCGGAGTCCGCCCAGTCGATGTTGCACGAGTGCGTCAGCGTCAGGTAACGCGCGCCGGCGAGGTAGAGCATTCGTAGCGCCGCCAGCGAATTTCCGATCGAGTGTCCGCCTTCCATGCCGAATAACGACGCAATCTTGCCCTGCCGGTGAATGCGCTCGATTTCCTCCGCAGTCAGCGCAACCTCAAACACGTCGGAATACTTCTCGACGATCCGCCGCGCGATATCGATCTGCTCGAACGTCGCCTGAACCGCGTCCGCGCCCTTCAACGTCGCGGGCACGTAAACGGACCAAAACTGAGCCCCCATGCCACCCGTGCGGAGTCGGCCGATATCCGTGTGCATGGGCCGGGGTAGTTGCGTCAAATCCGCGCGCAAGTCCAGCATGCCGAGGTGATTCTTGACGCGCGTGCGGTACTGCCACGGCGTGTCGTTGTGGCCATCGATAAGCGGCGATTCATTGAACAACGCCCGAGCGCGCTGCTCGAGAGTTGAATCCGCCTGGGCCGAAACAAGCGGCGCGCAACAAATGAGCGCGAGCGCGGATACGATTCGAAGCAAGCCAAGCACGTGAAATACTCCTAGTTCTGATGAAACTTCGGAAATAGTATCACGCGCCTGAGCAAGCGCCGGAAGACGCAAAGGAGTAAGAATACGCGTGCGAATGTACGCGTATTTGCGATATTCTATACTCTAGATCCAAACGCGCCCTTAGCTCATCCGGATAGAGCAACGGCCTTCTAAGCCGTAGGTAGTGGGTTCGAGTCCCGCAGGGCGCGCCATCTTCCCCAACGGACCTCGTTCCCAAATTTCGATTTGGGGACGCTCGAACCTGCACCTCGTTCCCAAATTTCCATTTGGGAACGAGCGAAGCGATCCCTGAATGCCTACTTCGCCGTCACTTCAATCGGCTTTACCACAATCGAAGGCATCTCGAGTTTCGCGTTCTCGAGCAAACGCAAATTGCGCGCATTCGCCTTGAACACAACATCGGACAAATCGCCCAGCACGGGCACCAGTCCGACGAGCCAGTCGAACGCCACGTTCGCCACCATCCGTTTGAGCACCGCGCTCGACACGCCAAGCCGTTTCGCCTGCCAGATCATGAACGCGGATATCGCCAAACCGACCGTGTCACCAGCGCCGGGAATTAGACCGATAATGGGGTCGAGACCGACGCGGTAATTGATGATCGGGATGCGAATGGCGTTGTCCATTAACTTCGTGAGGGCGCGAACCCGCGACAGAATTCGCGCGCGCTCGTCTTCGAGCGCCCGATGTGATGTATTCATAGTCCTCCAACTAGGCCGAGATACGTTTGGCAGACGACCCAACGCACGCCTGTTATAATGGCCAGGTTTCTCACTCATGATGCGTATGGCTAATATCATAGCGGCATTCGCCGCGCTCCCGGTGCTCTGGTCCAGCGCCGCGCACGCCGATAAGTCGACGACCGCCGAGCGCGTCACGACCGTGATCCAGCAGACCTGTCTACGCTGCCATGGTCCTGATCGCGTCCGCGGCGGGCTCCGTCTGGATTCGCGCGAAACCGCACTGCTTGGCGGCGATTCTGGAGCAGCATTCGTGCCAGGGAACGCCGGAGCGAGCGCGATCATCGAGCGGCTTCTCTCGCAGGATGAAGACGAACGCATGCCTCAAGATGGCCCGCCGCTCGGCGCCGAGACGATAGCCCTGTTCAAGGCATGGATCGACGAGGGCGCCGAGTGGACGGCATTAGAAAACGTTTCGACCGCAGCCCCTGCGCATTGGGCGTTCACGAGACCGGTGCGTCCGAGTGTCCCCGCCGTTTCGCATGGAGAGTGGGACGGCAGCAACCCGATCGGTGCGTTTATAGCGCAGGGCATCGCCCGCGCGGGCCTTTCACCGTCTCCCGAAGCCCCTCGCCACACACTCATTCGAAGGCTCAGCCTCGATCTGGTCGGGCTCCCGCCGACGCCGGAGGAAGTCGAATCGTTTGAGTCCGACAAGGGCCCCGACGCGTACGAGCGTCTCGTGGACCGTTTGCTCGCGTCGCCGCACTACGGCGAGCGCCAGGCGCGGCACTGGCTCGACGCGGCCCGTTACGCCGACACGAATGGCTATGAGAAGGATCGAGGACGCTCGATTTGGCCCTACCGCGATTGGGTGATCGACGCGTTCAACGCGGATATGCCGTATGACCGATTCGTAATCGAACAACTCGCCGGCGACTTGTTGCCGAATGCAACGCTCGAACAGCGCGTCGCGACGGGATTCCACCGCAACACGATGCTGAATGAAGAAGGCGGCATCGACGCGGAAGAAGATCGCTTCAAGCGCGTTGTCGATCGCGTGAATACGACGTCGACCGTCTTCCTCGGGCTGACCGTCGGCTGCGCGCAGTGCCACAGTCACAAGTTCGATCCGATCAGTCAGCGCGAATATTACGAACTCTTCGCGTTCTTCAACACCACGATCGAAACCGAGCTTCCTGTACCATCGGAAAGAATCGCCGCCCGCCGCGAAGAGGCGAACGAAAAGGCACACCGAATCGAAGACCTGATCCTCTGGGCCGGTCAGCGCAATCCGGAAATTCAATCGGAGCTCGCCACATGGAAAGCCGAAACGCGATCCAAATGCGCGAACTGGCGCCTCGTCCCCCCGTCCCGCGTCACCTCCGAAAAGTTCGCGACGATGCTCACCCTCGACGACGGCTCCGTGTTGGCAACCGGCGACATCCCCAATGACGATACCTACGAAATCGATCTCGCCCTCGACGGCGCGCCCATAACCGCGATTCGCCTCGAAGTCCTTCCCCACGAGTCACTCCCCGGCGGCGGGCCCGGCCGCGGCGTAATCCTCGCCGAAGGGGACTTCCTTCTCACGAGCATCGAAATCAGTGCCGAGCGATCCGGGAGGGACGCGGTCCCCCGCGTCCGGGATTCGCGCGAGAACTTCGTGCCCATCAAAATCGCGAAAGCGACAGAAGACTTCGCCGTGGCAAACAACACGGCCGCGCAGGCGCTCGACGATCAATCAGACACGGGCTGGTCCATCAAAGGTGAAACGGGTAAACCGCATGCCGCTGTCTTCGCCTTCGAAACTCCCCAATCCGCTCGACACCTGCGCATTCGCCTCGTGCACGACTACATTCACCAGCACACCATCGGACGTTTTCGAATCTCGGTAACTTCCGATCCCGCCCCAATCGCGGCGTCGGGCGTCCCGGCGGAGATCGAGACGGCTTTCCTCGAATCTCCGCAGGACGAGACAATTGACCGCTACTATTTCCTCAACGTCGCGCCCGCCCTCGATACGTCGCACGAACGCCTACAGTCTGTAAAACAAGACGCGCCCGCCTTCGCAACGACACTCGTCCTCGAAGAACGCGCCGAACGGCGCACGACGCGCATACACAATCGCGGCGAATTTCTGCAGCCCCGCGACGAGGTATTCGCGAATGTACCCGCGATTCTGCATTCCTTCCCCGACGAATTGTCCCGCGATCGTCTCGGCTTGGCGCAATGGCTCGTCAGCGAGGAGAATCCAATGCTCGCGCGCGTGACGATGAACCGGCTCTGGCAACAACTGTTCGGTCGCGGCCTCGTAACCACGCCAGAAGATTTCGGCACGCGCAGCCAACCCCCAAGCCACCCCGAATTGCTCGACTGGCTGGCGCTGGAATTCATCGAGCAAGAGTGGAGTCTCAAGGCGATGACAAGGCTCATCGTGACCTCGGCAACGTATCGTCAATCGTCGTACGTTGGTGCTGACGCACTCGAACGAGATCCTGAAAACATCTGGCTCGCGCGAGCGCCCCGCGTGCGGGTCGACGCGGAAGCCATTCGCGACCTCGCGCTCTTAGCGAGCGGTTTGCTGAACGATCGCATCGGTGGACCCAGTGTGTTTCCGCCGCAACCGGAGGGCGTGTCAAATTTGGCCTATGGCGAGCCGCCTTGGCCCACGGCTACGGGCCCCGCTCGCTATCGCCGCGGGCTCTACACCTACTGGAAACGCACAGCGCCCTACGCGATGGCCACGACCTTCGACGCGCCGACCAGCGAAGAGGCCTGCGTGCAGCGCCGCAGGACCAACACGCCCTTGCAGGCGTTGACGCTCCTCAACGACACGGTCTTCGTCGAAGCAGCGCGCGCCTTGGCCGAACGCGTGATCGAGGAATCGCCGCGCACGTTCGACGAACGCGTCCGTCGC
>JBGTJY010000076.1:0-3568 GCA_041744855.1 Candidatus Hydrogenedentales bacterium | reverse complement strand
GAGAGTGGAAGCGGTCGAGGAAGATCACAAATTAGTCCGCGACATCCTCGAGGTGCAACAAAAGCTCCGGCGCAATAACCGGCGCGAAACGCTGCACGACGCGCAGCAGATCAAAGAGCAATCGCAGCAATTATTTTCCGTGGGGCTGCTTGAGTTGGTGAGCAAGGCAAAGATCGAGAGCGTCTACTGGCAACTCGCCGAGCAGATCGTCGCCTTGCACAAAGGACTGCGCTACGTGCCCGAGGAAGTGAAGGAACTCGAGACTTCACTCAGCGATCAATACATCTGCAATTTCTCCGTCTTCCAATCGCTCCTCGATCACTGGGCGCTCGGTCAGCTCTTCCCGATCATGCCGATTCATCGGCTCGATACGCAACCGTCGCGCAACGGCACGATGGTCGACATCACCTGCGATTCGGACGGGAAGATCTCGAAATTCATCGATTTGCAGGACGTGAAGGAAACCCTTCCGCTTCACCCCATCATCCCGGGCGAGATGTATTACTTGGGCGTGTTCATGGTCGGCGCCTACCAGGACATCATGGGCGATCTGCACAATCTCTTCGGCCGCGTCACGGAAGTGCACGTTTTCCTCGATCCCGACGAGGAGAGCGGCTGGTACATCGAGGAAGTGATCGAAGGCAGCACGATCGCGCAGGTGCTCGCGCTCACCCAGTGGGACAAGATCGAGTTGCTGCGCCTGGTGAAGCTGCAAGTCGATGCTGCGATCAAGGGCGACCGCCTCAAACCGAATGAAGGGATGAAGCTGCTGGCCGACTACGAGCGCGGCCTGCAGGAGTACACCTATCTTTCATTAGAAGAAGGGCAGTCGGCCTCCGTCGTTGCGAACTCCGCCCAGCCGCGCCTACTCTAGCGCCGAGATCAGCGCCGGAAAGCAAACCTGTTCCCCTAAAGTTCGACGTTCAGCGTTGGACGTTTGCGTCGCCGTCGACGACAAGATAATTGTGTTAGGAGGCTGTCAATGAACCCCGACACATCGGAAGAGTATCTTGCCGGCCTTGTCAATGAACTGCGGAAGCTGCCTCGCGAGACAGCGTGGGTGGAGTTCAAAGAGAACATGGCGAGCCCGGAGGAGGTGGGAGAGTATCTGTCGGCGCTGAGCAATTCGGCGGCGTTGAACGGAAAAGCGAGTGCTTACTTGATCTGGGGCATCGAGGACGCCGCACACAATGTAGTCGGCACGGCCTTCCGGCCCGGCGTGAGCAAGAAAGGGAATGAAAATCTCGAGAATTGGCTCCTCCGGCAGCTGAGTCCACGGTTGCACTTCCGCTTCTACGAGTTCCAGGTTGAAGGGCGGCCGCTGGTGTTGCTGGAGATTCCGCGCGCTACGGGCAAGCCAACACAGTTTGCCGGGGTCGAGCTCATTCGCGTCGGTTCGTATCGGCAGAAATTAAAAGATTATCCCGATCTCGAACGCGAGCTGTGGCGCATTTTTGAAACGACGCCCTTCGAGGAATTGAAGGCGGTGGAACGCGTAGACACGACGGAAGTGCTGAAGCTCCTGGATTACCCGAGCTATTTTGATTTGTTGTCGCAGCCGTTGCCCGCCAACCGAGACAAGATCCTGGAGGCTCTCGCAGAAGACCGGCTTATTGTCGGGAATCAGGCGGGGGGATGGGACGTAACAAACCTCGGCGCTATTCTCTTCGCGAAAGATCTGGATGCGTTCAAAGGACTGAGTCGTAAAGCAATTCGCGTAATCGTTTACGAAGGAAAGGGACGGCTTAAGACCGTCCGCGAGCAGGATGGCCGCAAAGGCTACGCATCCGGGTTTGAGGGCTTAATCGACTTTGTGAACGCCCTGCTTCCACGCAACGAGGTGGTGGGGAAGGCGTTGCGCAAAGAGGTGCGGATGTATCCCGAGCCAGCGATTCGCGAACTGGTAGCGAATGCGCTGATTCATCAGGATTTTTCAATCACGGGGACAGGACCAATGGTGGAGATTTTCTCGGACCGGATGGAAATCACGAACCCGGGGCTGCCGTTGGTGAAGACGGAGCGTTTCCTCGACACTCCGCCACGGTCGCGTAACGAAGCCTTGGCGTCGCTCATGCGTCGAGCAGGCATTTGTGAGGAACGAGGGAGCGGAGTGGACAAGGTGGTTTTTGAAACGGAACTCTACCAACTGCCAGCGCCGATTTTCGAGACGCCGGAGGGGAACACGCGCGCAGTTCTTTTCGCGCACAAGGTCTTAAACGATATGGACCGCGCCGACCGCGTCCGTGCATGCTACCTGCACGCGTGTTTGCGGTACGTGGAACGCAATCCAATGACGAACTCCAGTCTGCGCGAGCGCTTCGGCATTGAAGAGAAAAACAGCGCTATCGCATCGCGGATTATCCGGGACGCGATTGAAGACGGGCGGGTAAAGCCGTTCGATCCGCAACAAGGAAAAAAATACGCGAAATACCTGCCGTTTTGGGCTTGAGAGAGAGCGAATTCTTATTTGATGGCTATTTGATGGAAACGCTCCGGCGACGAAGTTGCGAGCATTTTAAAATACATAAACTACTGATTATCAAGTGTTTGTGCATCAGTGACGCAACTTGGCTTATTTGATGGCCAACTAAACGCCGGGCGGAATTCGCGAGATGTATTCTCTCGACTCGGCACGCGGGCGGGTTGCGCTACAGTGAGCGCATGATTTCTCCTAAGAGCGTGAAGAACGCGCTTGATAGTGTGGCGCCGCAGGACGCAATTTCGGTGCAGGGCTGGGTCAGAACGCGGCGCGACGCGAAGACGTTTTCCTTTATTGAACTCAATGACGGTTCGTCGTTGAAGAACCTGCAGGTGATCGCGAATGATGCGCTGCCGAATTACGCCGACGTGCAGCGGCTGATTACGGGCGCTTCGATTGCTGTCCGCGGAAAGCTCGTAAAGTCGCAAGGTAAGGGGCAGAGCTGGGAAGTGATTGCGGAAGAGTTGACGATTGTCGGTCCGTCCGACGATTCGTATCCGCTGCAAAAGAAAGGGCACACGCCCGAGTTCCTGCGCGAGATCGCGCATCTGCGGCCACGCTCGAATCTTTTCGGCTCGGTCTTTCGGGTGCGGAGCCGGCTGGCGTTTGCGATCCATCAATTTTTTCAGGATCGCGGCTTCGTTTATGTGCACACGCCGATCATTACCGGCTCGGATTGCGAGGGAGCGGGGGAGCTGTTTCGGATCACGACAATCGACGCGAAAAATCCGCCGCGCACGGGCGACGGCGAGATTGATTACGCGCGGGATTTTTTTGCGCGCTCGACTTATCTGACGGTGAGCGGGCAGCTGGAGGCGGAGGCTTTTGCGTGCGCGTTGAAGAACGTTTACACCTTCGGCCCGACGTTTCGGGCGGAGAATTCGAACACTTCGCGCCACGCGAACGAGTTTTGGATGATCGAGCCGGAGATGGCGTTTTGCGATCTCAACGGCGATATGGACCTGGCGGAGGAGTTGGTGAAGTACCTCATTCTCGACATCCGCGAGAAATGCCCGGACGAGGTGGAGCTCTTCTCGAAGTTCGTCGATAAGGAATTGCTCAGCCGGCTCGACTTCGTGATGGAGCGAC
>JBGTJY010000075.1:0-12597 GCA_041744855.1 Candidatus Hydrogenedentales bacterium | reverse complement strand
CCCGCGCAGCATTTCTAGGCCGAGGCGCGGGCGGCGTTTTCGTTTGCGGCGGCACACGGGCCGTGACTCCCCCTAATGATGAACGGTAGTAGAACCCGCCCAATCCGCAATGAACGTAGGCCCGGCCGCGGGCGTTAATCCCAACTCGTGCGCCTTTAATTCCTGTTGAAATCCCAAGACCGCTTTTTGATGCATTGAGCCGAAGCGGCCCGAGCTTGATGCTCTTCCGAAAGAAAAAGCCCATTTGCGTCCTCTCCCACAGGTCATTAATTGGGACCGAGCCAATCCATATTGTAACAGAGCACTCCAGCTTTTCGCGCATGCCGATTGGTGCTAGGTTCACCATTCAATCGAATCGATCACCGGCATTCCTTTTGGCGCTCTCAGGCTTAACTCTTCGCCAAGCTCCTGAATCCAGGGAACACGGTGACGGGCGATGGCCTCGAACAGTTTCACTTTCGGCATGGCTTCGGCGTTCAGGTTTCGGCCTTTGATCCGCACCGTCTGTCCGGCCATGTGCAGCGTAATTCCTTCGGAAGGATCAAAGGCGACCTTGTCGATCCAGCCATAGCCAATCGCAAGAATGTTCCCGTCTCTCTTCCGCAATTCAAGCATCACCGCGCGCTCCCGCGATCCGCGCGCAAAACCGAATGTGCCGAGATCGTCGATTTCAGCATCATCAGGTTGCGTATTGTTATTTGCTGCGCCCGGCGACTCGCGCCCGCTGTAGCGCCCCAGCAAATCATCGATCATAAACCATTCCCTCCCGGTCCCGATTTTTGCCCCGCGTCGGCACTACAGGGTCCGCAGCCATTCGTTCCAAGCGCTGCAAGGCAATGCCGCGCTCGTGCTTAGTCAATTCCGTCGCCGTCAGCCGATCGTCACTACGGCTCACGGCATCGAGGAGCGCCGCCTTATCGTCGCAGTAAATCCGCACCGATTCGCGTCCCCGGCTACAGCTGACATAAAATTGTTCCCGCGATGCCGCTGGAAATGACGCGGACGATTCGCCGATGAAGACCCGATCCACAGTTCGGCCCTGGCTGGCATGGCTTGTTACCACATAGCCATGCGCCAGATGACCAAAATCCTTGGCTACGGTCCAGCCGTTCTTCAGTACGATGTTTCCCCGCGCGTCGAAGTTTTTCACCGTGACGATCTCGCCATTGTTGAGCCGGTGTTTTCCATCCAGCGTCATGGCGTTGCGCGAAATCCGCAGAACATCGCCCGGCGCAACGGGCAGAGTCGCCGGGTGATAAACTTGAAATTTCGACGCCTCGCTTAATGGGAGCGGGGCGTCTCCCACAACGATGCGCTCTCCCTTCTGATAACCCTTGGCATTCTGGTGAAACACGATGACATCGCCTGGCTCGTAATTCAGCGTGTCCGCCCGTTCCGCTTCTGTCAGGTTCGCATTTTCCAGCGCCAGCAAACGATGTTCGCCACCGCCCAGGCGTCCGCACTGTTTCAGTTGGGCGCGAATTTCGTCCGTGATCCATTCCCCTTCCAAATGTGTCGGCGAGACCACCAGCGCCGACTTGCCTTGCTCTAGTGTCTGGACGTAGTCGTTTGCCAGCATCTTGTACCGCTCGGCTTGTGACACTTCCCGCACCCAGCCCAATCTGTCCAACTCCCGGAACCCGTTTTCGGTGTGGCCTTCACTTAACGCTTGCACTGCTACTTTGTAGGCATCCTTCTGGCGCTGTATTTCACGAATTTCCGCCGGCACAACGCCCGCCTCTTCTTCCAGCAGACGCAGGGCAGCGCCCCGTTCAACCGAACCGTGCTGTTTGCGGTCGCCGGATAGAATCACCCGAGCATCCAGCCGATCCGCCAAATCGAACACCTCCGCCATCGTCTTTGTACCAAGCAATCCGGCCTCGTCGATCCAGATCACTTCACCACGGATTTCCGCTTGCAGGTTTTCGTCCAAGAGCAGTCGCGCCACGGTGTCGGCATTGGTGAACCCGTCAGTGCGGAGAACGCCCCGGCTTGCACTCGCCGAGGGCGCAAACGTGAACACGCGCTCGCCATTCGCTACGATCGCCTCCACCGCCTCCTGCATCATGGTCGTCTTGCCCGTACCAGCCGCGCCCCGAATGAGAATCACCCGATCCGGCGAATTGAGCACATGCCGCACCGCCCGCCGCTGGCCGTCGTTAAGCCAATCCCGCTTGATTGGGTACAAGGCATCACCCAGCCGTGGGCAGGTGCCGCGTCCCTCGCGCGCAAATGCGATCATCTGCTGTTCCTCATTCAACACAGAACGGGCCGTCGCCATTCGGCGGCCCTCGCGTTCGGCAACGATGAGCCCTTGGTCGTTCATCTTCTCAATTACGGTTGTGGGCGAGGCCGCACCGAATGAGCGTTTCATTGCATCCGCCAGCAGCATCCGTTCCGCCACGACCGATTTTCGCTCAAAGGCATGCGACACGGAACGGATTGCGGATTCCGCCGCGATGCGCTCATTTTCCGCAATCCGCTCGCCGCCGAGTCGATTCCCCATGCCTGCCAACGTTTCACGCTCAGGCTCGGAGAGCCGCGACTGCCATTCGGCGCGAAGCTGGTCAGCTGTCAGGCCCTCGCGCTTCTTTTCGCGGGTCTTCGCGCCAAGTTCGCTTTTTTCGGCGGCATCGCTGATGCCTTTTTCCTTCGCCTTCTGTTCGATGAGTTCCGTCCGTCGCGAGAACTTCTCTAACGTCGCCTTCGAAATGCCCGATAGTTCCCACCCATGACGCGTTCGTTCGACTGGCAGTCCCAATTCTTCCATCCGCCGTGCCAAGCGCGAATGAAACACTGCCTCGAAATAGGGCGCATCGCGCTTAAGGTCGGCGAATTGGCCCGCCTTCCATCGATTTTCTTGGGCATCGAACGTCGAATTGAACACGAAACAGTGGGCGTGAAGATGAGGATCCGGCACGCCGTCCACTGGTCGTGCCGTGAAATGCACGAACTCTCCCCAAACCATGTTGCCGGAAATTCGATCTTCATTACGCCCGTGCGCCCGCACGCGGGTTTTCATTTCGGATTCCAAGTCGTACATGGTTTCGTTCACCGATGCTTTGAAAGCATCGAGAATTCGCTGATCCTGCGTAACTCCGTATAGAACGGACACGCTCTTGGGAACATGAAAATTGAAGTCGTAGCCGACGCGCCGTTTGTCGTTCTGCCGCTGTGTCAGGACGGTACCGTTGATCGGGTTGCGGTTGTCGCATAGCGCGTCCCAATCGGAGCGTTCAATCACGCCGGAGAGCCCAAGGCGCTCAGCCGCCAGGCCGCGCCATTGACCTTGAAGCTCCTGCCCTTCGCTGTAGTAATCGGCAGTGCTGTAATAGCGCTTAGCCCCGCCTGCGCTGGAGTTTTGCACGATTCGAAGCATGAATCATTATACCAGTCTAATTATTAGAAATTAGTTAATTTGTATTAATGCTCAACCCGCGGTTGAATAGCATCGCGGTTAAACTCGATACTTGAATCGTTCTAAAACAACTTGGGGCAGTGCCACCTATCGATTAACCCAAGCCTCTTGACGCGCCAGGACTAATCCACTTACCGTTGCTCCCACGCGACCGCCGCATTCGGGGTGTTCCTTGCGGGACGTGCGGCGGTTGCGCCACTTTTCGGAGAATCCGATGCCACGAGGACCGATGTCGGCGGAAGCGAGGAAGAAGATTGCCACGGCACAGCGCAAGCGCTGGGCAGCGCACCGGGCGGCGGCAGGGGGAACGCAAAGCACACCGAGCGCCACGGCGACAAAACGACGTGGGCGGCCACCACGGCAATACACCGCGGGCCAATCCAATCCGTTCATGGACATGACCATTCAGGCATTGGTGGATGCCAAGCGGAACATCGATGAGGCGTGGAATCAAGCCTCCGCGTTATTCGGAAGCGGCGGTCAGAAGCGCGGACGAGGCAGGCCTCGCAAGTCGTAGAAGGTCCGTCGCCGTTTATTTCGCACTTGCCACTTGATATGAATTCCGCGCGCCGTCTATCGGTATTGCGCGGTTAAGGCACTCTTGCGCCGATTGCCGGAGTGCGTGGCGTGTCGTCTTCGCCGGTCTCCTCTTTGCGTGCCAGCCTTCCCACACGGCCTTCTTGATGGCAACGTAAGAGCCGACGCCGGGCCGTCAAACAGAAAATCGGTTCCCCCTGAAGGTCGCTCCCAATTTTGAGTTGTGACGGATCGCCCATTCGGGCTCCCGCCTGATTCGCCTCTTTTTCACGTGCCATCAGGCCGCGATGGGCGCGGCCGGACACTTAAGAAAGAGGAGAACAATCATGGCAAAGACCAACACCAACGCAGCGACCCCGAAGATCCCGACGCACGTCGCCTACCACCTGCGCGACCGCGAAGGCAAGAAGGCGTTCTGGACTCGCATCGGCGTCGCTTGGGCGCACGGCGATGACAAAGGCTTCAACATCCAGCTTGACTGCATTCCGTTCGACGGCCGAGTGACGCTTCGCGTCGCTTCCGAACCGAAGGAGTGATCTTTCGCCTGGGCGGACCTTAGCGGGTCCGCCCTTTTTTTATCCCTCTCGAGGACGGAATCACGCCTAATCACTTAGTTTCCACCGCGAAAATGGTTTACAAATCCCGCCGAATCGGGCATTGTCAGAGGTAGCAAATCAACCTAGAAAGACTGCCTATGACTGTATCGCTTCGCGACCTTGATTTTTCGCAACTGTCCGTTCCCGAGCGAATCCAGTTCGCTCATGACTTGCTCGACAGTGTCCTTGCCGAGACTCAAGGCGAGTTCTTCACCCCCGAGCAATTAGCAGAGATCGATCGAAGGGTGGCCGCATCCGACGCCGGTAAAGTTCTCGGCGAGCCGTTCGAGGCCGTATTCAGTCAACTCCTGAAATGACGAGCCGAATCCCGGTTCTCATTTTGCCGGACGCGAAGGCAGATATTGGAGCTTCCGCACAGCGATTCGACGATGCACGGCAGGGCTACGGTCAACTATTCATCCGCCAGGTCCTTCACACCATTCAACAAATCCGCGAGTTTCCGGAAAGTCATCAGCGATTTCGGGGCGATTGTCGGCGAGCCATCCTCCACCGCTTTCACCATGCTGTCGTCTATCGAAATCTGCCCGCCCATATTGAGATCGTCGGCGTAATCGCTGACCGGCGCGATCCGTCAATTTGGACACCCCGCACGGGCGATTAGGCGATCCTCGGACGATTTGCTTTCATTCCGCTCTGCATCCGATCGTCTCTCGGAAGCGACCGCTCGCCGTGCGCCATCGGCCGCGCCAGTGATACGGCGTCCTGTCACGCCCGCTGCTGATTGCCCGGCGAGCTGAGACGTCCGTCTGCTTCGCACTCTCCTTTCGGCTCGGGACCACCCCTCCAGCTTGGGTGAAGGGGCGGAATCCCTTCGCAAACCCGAAAGGAGAGAACAAACATGAAAGCAAATGCAATTACGACCGGCGAAGACTTCGTTCCGATTGCGCGGATGTCTCCAAACGGATCGACAGCCATCACGCCGAGTCCCATGTCTGCGCTCGGCCAGTACCTCCCCGCGTTGTTACCGCACGTCGGCCGCTGGCTGCCGGCCATCGAGAACAGCCCCGAAACTCGGGCGCTATATCGCCGCCATCAGGGATTCGTTTCCATCCGTGGATCATTCCGCTCGCGGTTGATCACTGGCACCGGAGACAAGCTGGTTCTGATGACGCCCCAGGCTGATGCTTTGATCGTCTTTCGGAAGTCAGGTATGGCCGATTTCGTAAATCAGGGCGTCCAGTGCGTCGCATTCCGCAATGAAGGCCATTTCCGCTCGTGTTCGCTGATCCGCGAGGCCGTCGAGTGCTGGGCGCGGTCCCGCTGGCCGGGCGAGCGTTTCTACGCTTGTTTTGAAGGAAAGCGTATTGTCGCTACGAACCCGGCGTATCCGTTCAAATGCGCGGGCTGGCAACGATGCGGGGTCGATGCGTACCGCGCCATCGTTTTGGAGTTGTTGCCGCAATAGGCCAAATTCACATTGCTGTCGCGCTTCCGCATAAAGCGGGTGATTCTCTCATCCGCGAAGCGCGACGTTTATTTAAGCCACACGCTTTACGTCGGCATCGGCCCGCGCTTGTATCAGACGGCGGGACACTGTTGTCAATCGGGCATTTCGGGCCGCCAACTCGCTTTCGGCCATCCGCCTCTGGCTTTCCAATTCACGGAGTCCATTGAGCAGGTGACTCTCGCAGCGGCGCTGCAAATCCTGGAACCGCATCACGAGCGCGTTGATCTTTGCGGGCGGCACGGGCCGGGAAGTATCGAATCGAAATTCGCCCTCCATTCGCCGACGCCACTGCATCAGGTTCTCAATGATCCGTGGGCCAAAGCCAGGGATCGCCGCAAGTTTCTCCACCGTCACGTCAGCGGCCGTTTCAACATCGTAAGAACATAGCGTTGCCATTCGTCCGGGGCCTACCTTGTCGATCTTGTAATCCGTAAGATACTTGTGATCCAAGAATTCGTTCAACTGGTCCTCGCGTCGTTTTGATTCAAGCCCCCGTCGCTCAGCATCGAATTGGCTGGACAGCGTTCTTCCCTGCACAACAACATTGAGCAATTCTCTTTTTTTGTTTTCAAACGTCGAGCCCGCTTCCCGAAGGCAATGGTCCCAGGCGCGTTCTTCTGACGCCCGGAGTTCTTCCAACCGTTTCACTTCCTTAATTCTGCCTCGAATCTCCTTGCGGAGTTTTGAATTGAACGCCATGACCGCCCACCAGCCGCCGAATACGCCCGCGAGACCTCCTCCCATAAAAATCACCACCGGATGAAGGAGCAAGCCCGCTAACGAACACATCACCGCTCCTATCGTGACGATACGCAGACACCGAATGAGAAACTGCTGATCGTTCACGTCCCCTGGCAATGGTCTTGCCGTTACCGCTTGAGCCGTCACAGGCAGCCGCTGCGCCGATGGCGGCGCTACCGCCTCAATTCGTCGGACAAATCCGTCCGCGTCGAAAACCGCAAGCTTGTACGTGCCCGTACCGCCTAGGAATACGGAAATGAAAAAGTTCGGCCCCGCCGAGTGCATGATCGCGCACCACGGACATGACCCCACCGCGCTCGGAAACTTCTGGCCTTTTTCAGTCGGACAGACTTGAAGCGAGTTCTTAAGATCAGTCATGGCTGTTCGCCATTCCGGCGCGCTGGGGCGGAACAGCCCGCCACGCGACCGTGAGAAAGCCCGCTCGAACATTGCCGTAATTGCATTCGGAAGGCTGCTCAGAGGCAGCGAATGCGGCGGTGGCGTCATTTGCCGCGATGCTGCGTGCGGCCCGAATGCAAAGCGTTCCTCCGAGATCGCGCGCTCAATCGGCATATCACCGGATCCGAGGAAGCGGCCGGCAAAAGGATGGCGTCCCATGAATAACAAATGGAAAATCAGGAGGGCCAGTCCGAACGTGTCGTGTTCCTGCGTTCGCTCCACATTGCGGAATGACGCGCCTTGAATCTCTGGCGGCGTATATTGCGGAACGCCAACGAGGCAGCGGTACACGGAGCCGCCGTCTCGAATCTGAAAGGAATCGCAATCAATGAGGCGCACGACGCCGTGCTCAGAAGCCATAACGCCGCTTTGATTGACATCGCCAATCACATGTCCGCTGGCATGGACTGTTTCAAAAGCCGCGGCGCAGTTCATGGCGACGTGGACGAGGAAACTCCAATCTGCCTTGGGAAAAAAGTGTTTTCGCTGGGCCGGGCTATAGAGTTGATGGATTTCGCGGAATCCACTGACTCGCGGCATGACGATTCCGACAACATCGCTTCCCGCAGCTTTGTGAAGTGTCGCAGTTGGCCAGGCTGCGATCTTCGCGAGATTGGCATTCGCACCGCGAACCATCGCGACGAGCTTTCGCGATTTGTCCTGTTCGATTTGCTGATGATAGATTTTGCCTACACTTCCGGGGCTACCTGTCAGCTCAAATACCGCCCCCTCGCCGCCGCGGCCCAGCTCCTGTCCGAGCACGATTCGATTTCCGTGGGAATCAAAAAGCTGCATGGTCCCGGCTCGCCCGTGTCGCCAGAATCAAAGTCTTGTCATCATCCGTACGTTCGTTCACTGCCGTTGAGTCCAAAAATTGACGCATCGGCACGATCAAGTCCTGAAAGTCTTCTGAATCACGTAGTGCTTTGAACATGCCCCTTAAAAATGGGGCATGAACGGTTTGATTCGCATAGCTAAGCGCTAGCATCTGAAGCCCATCCGTCAGCAGGGCCAATTCGTCAACGGCTTCGCCGCGTACTTCGATTTGAACGTGCTCTTCAAAGTCGCTGTCCGAGATGAATCGCGTCATGTTGTGGTATTCGCCCGATTGCGGCCAGAACACCGTCCGCATTTCATCGTCCCGAGACACGACAATTGCGCCATCCCCAATCTGGGCGAACCCGCATCCCTGTTCGCCGACCACGGCCATAAGGAACGTACACGCCATATCGCGAGCCGAAACTTCGCGTTTCTCCGCCTCGACGGTAATGGCATTATGAATCGCCAGCAGCCATTCCCGGAGTGTTTCCGGGGAAATATCCGCCGTGCTTCGCCCCGCATCGAAAAAGCCAGTTGCTTGCCGAATCCCCTCAGCGCAGGCTAGGGCTGCCCCTACTTGTGATTCAATTGCGCTTCCCGCACCGTCCGCGCAGGCAAGGATCAGAACTTCCTCTTCGCCTACGCGATAAGGCGTCACAAATGACGCGTCTTGGCACGGAAGCCCTATTGCCCTGTGCGAAGTGCCTTGGCTGCTCTCGTTGAGAAACTTCCACATGGCGTTAGACAGTTGCCCAACCATCCGGAGTCGCCGGATTAGCAATCGGTACGCTGTCGCCAGGCGTAGAGCGAGAAACGGATTTTTGAGAGTTCGATAGCCACTGGAATAGATCACGGAAGCGAAGGCCCTTAAGATGCAGCGGCTCCCGGACCGAGATTTGTTGCAATATCTCGCAATTGGCTCCTTCAACGCCCACGGCGAAAAATGAGAATGCCTTGGCGCTTTCGCCTTCCTTTACCCGTGCCGCAGCCTCACGCCATTGATCCGTTGGAGCGCCGTCCGTGATGAGGAAAATCCACGGTCGATAAAACGCAATGCCGTTGCTGCGATATGTAGCCTTCCGCGTGGCCACCAAATCAATCGCGTGCATAATGCCGCTTCCCATCGGCGTATCGCCGTTCGCAGCAAGCGTCGGCGGATGAAATTGTTCGGCAGTCGCAAACTCCTGAACAGTTTGCACAGGGCCAAACGTGACGATGGCAACTTCCACGCGCTTCGCCGCCAAAGAATCGGCGGCCAACTCGTCCTTGTAGCCGACAAGGCCCTCATTGAGCTGTCGAATGGGCTCGCCATTCATCGAAGTCGATGTGTCTAACAGAAGCACGCATGGGCAACGCGGCTCGGGATTCTCCGCGAAATCGCTCGTTCCGAACGGGATCTGTTCCGGCATGACTTAATCTCCGCACCTGCAAACTGACCATCGTATCCACTTGACCGTCCCCGATGCAAGCGGTCCCCACGGCCAATTGTCTGTGTACAATCTTCCCCGGCAACCGATAGAGACCTCCCGGCCGGTGCCGTTTCTGAACGCGGCAGCTTCCGCTGGGTCTCAGATCGACGCCCATTGTTCAGAGTAAGGTCCGACGGAATTGCTCGATACTGGTTCTGCGTCTCCGTCAATCGGATGGTCGCCGCTCGACGAAGCGCCTGCAGCCGTCCGCCATGCTCTGGACAGATGGTCCCTGTTTTTGGTTCGCCGAATCCTGATTTGACTTGGCTTTGATGGTGCGGTTGCATCGCCGCATAAGGGGTATCAATCGGAATCCCCGGTAAGTGACTTTCTGAGGAACATAATTCATTCGTGCGCGATGAATGACAGCGATTCCAATATGCCTAATCCATTTTACCTTCGGATCGACCTGCCCCGTCTAGATGATCTATCGCCACCGGAGGTCCTTCAGCGTCTCACTGAGGGACTTGATGCTCTTCGCGCAGAATGTGTCTCCGCCTTCGAATCCGCTCTGAACTACTTGAAGAACGATGGCCTGATCAAGCGGTTTACAAATGTCACGTCGCGCGAAATCTGGTCCATGTCTTCGAGTTTCCCGGAAGCGGCTGTCCCGCTCCGCGATCCGCCCACATTGGTGGAGCTCTCACGACCGGGAGATTTCGAGGTGCACTTCTTTGGATTCGAGATTGCCTTTCATCACGGTAGCCCCATGTGCCCGCCGGTCAACCTCGGTGAATACCGAGAACCACCTTCGTACCTAAGCGTCCGCCCTCCTTGGCGAGTCGAGCTGTATCGCGCTGCAACGCGCAAACTCAAGAAACAAGACAACTTCGTATTTAAGCTGTCTCTAAGGTTGACGCTTCCCGTGATTCAGCCCACTGAATTGCCCTCCACGAAGGATTGTTTTCACGACTATCGCGCCGTCAATATTGGCGCATGGCAATGGAGAATCGTATGGCAATGTCGCCATTGCGGATTTAGCTGCCATTGCGCCTGCTTTGAAACGGCCATCCGTTTTGATGGATTTCCCCGTCAGATGGCAGGTCTATGGCCCGTAACCCTACCGGCCAACCACCTTGAGGTTCCATTCGTCGAAGGTGTATGCGATGCCTGTCGCGGTCTTCCATCATCGCATCGATTCTGCGAAGCTAACCTCGCGGGAAGCGTTTTTGAAGCTCGTTACGGAGCTTACACCCGAAAGCGTCTTGCCGAACTCCGCGCAGCAGGCGAGAGAGACCCTAGCGAAACTGATGCCGAAAACGAGATGCGCGCACTGTTGGGCTTCCCGCCCCGAGGACGGCCAGGCTTCCGAGAAGCTGAACTATTTCGTATCGTCAAGGCCACATTTCCCGATATCGAAGTGATTCGACGAGCAAGACCCAAATGGCTTCAAGGTTTGGAAATTGACATTTTCGTGCCTCAGAAAAAACTTGCTATCGAATATCAAGGAAATCAACATTCAGCGCCCATGGAACACTTGGGTGGCGAATCTGCGTTCAACCGAACCCAAGAACGGGATTTCCGCAAGCGTAAGATTCTGACGGAACAGAACATCATTCTTCTGACTTTCGATGAGTTTGATGAGATTGAATCGAGTGTGATCCAGCCGAAAATCAAAGCAGCACTTCGACGAGATCCGAGCTGGAATACTCGGCCGTCTCCTTAGGCCGCGTACTTGCCCTTCGCTGCGAGTGCACCCGCCCGTCATGCAAAAGAAGCCCTTATTTTAGCAACCGTGCTCGCCGTCAAGGTCCCTCCCCAAAGGGTCCCCTCCCTCCGGGCAGTTCCACCGTTGACCGCTGCGCGCGGTCGCTGGGCTTTGTCTTCTATCGATTGCATGAGCGGGCATGTGCGTCTGTTCGCACAGGGCTTCGCCGCAGAACTCGAAAGGAGACAGACCATGAAATTCGACATTTATCAGCACGTCACCGACAAAATTATTGCCATGCTGGAGCAGGGTGTCGTTCCCTGGCGGTCGCCGATTTTGGGCAGGCAAACGGCGGGACTTCCCAAGAATCTGCAAAGCCGAAAGGACTATCGCGGCATTAACAGTTTCTTGCTTGCTTTCACGTCCTGGGCAAAGGGTTACGAGTCCTCATATTGGGTTACCTTCAACCAGTGCCGCCAGAATGACGGAACGATTCGCAAGGGCGAACGGTCCTCGATTGTCGTTTTCTGGAAGACCTACGACACGACGGACAAGGAGACTGGCGAGGCCAAGACCGTGCCCGTGCTTCGGTACTACAACGTCTTCAATATCAGCCAATGCAACGGGATCGCAGCCCCGGACGCCGCCACTTTTACGCCGATCGACTTCCAGCCGATCGAAGCAGCCGAAGCTATTGTCAATGGGTATACCGACGGCCCCTCAGTCGAGCACGGCGGGGCACAAGCGTTCTATCGACCTTCCGATGATACGGTGCGGCTACCCGAGGCGACGCGGTTTGCATCCTGTGAAATGTATTACACGACGCTTATGCACGAGCTTGCCCATAGCACCGGGCACAGCAAGCGGCTTGACCGCAAACTCGACACGCAGCCGCAACCATTCGGCACGCCCGATTATGGCAAAGAGGAATTGATCGCCGAGACCGCCGCCGCGTTTCTTGCGGCCCACGCCGGCATTGAGCCGGCCACCATCGAGAATCAGGCCGCCTACGTCGGCGGATGGTTGAAGCAGCTCAAGAACGACAAGAAGCTCGTCATTGCCGCCGCCTCATCAGGGCAGAAAGCCGCCGATTGGATTCGCGGCATCCGCAAGGCTGCGGATTGAGCGAATCGCCCATTTTCAAAAATCGGGTAGGAGGGCGCCTTGCGGCGCCCGTCCTCCCACACCACCGGACGTACTCATCGTATCCGGCGGTTTCCTTCTACGATTTCAGCGTCACGTATTGATCGAGGAAGCTGAGCAAGCCGTGGTCCCTGAACCATTGGAGCGTGAGGCCTTCCTGCACCGGCGGGGTTTGGCTGCGTCGCCACCAGCCTTTGCCGCTGCGGGCCGCGAGCCACGCCCGCTTGGCGGGGACGCCCAGGCCGATCCGGATTGTTGTTCCAGGTGACACGAAGCAGGTCCTCGAGCAGCGCCTCGCC
>JBGTJY010000074.1:0-9571 GCA_041744855.1 Candidatus Hydrogenedentales bacterium | reverse complement strand
AGGCGGGCGGATCGAGGAAGAAGGAACGGTAGATGGACTTACGATAGTAGTAGCAGGTAAACCGTAAGGAACCCGGCATCCAGAGGATGAACATCGCCGGGGAGACCCAAGCCGGTAGCCAACTGGGTACGGCGATTAAGGGCGAGTAGAACGGCGAGAGGATGTGAGCGGAGGTGTCGTTCAGGACTTGGTAGTCCCGATTATAGAAGACGCGGAAAGTGGTATAGATGGTAAAGCCGCCGAGAGCGAGCACGGTGAGGAGCGGGGCAACCCACCAGGCGTCGCGGCGATCGGTAGCGCCGAAACCTGTTGCGGTGCCAACAGTTACAGCTTGATTAGACATAGAAGGACCTCGCAATAGCAGTGGAAGGGTCGAATCCTAGCATGGCGTCAAGCGGGGACGCGAATCGGGAGCGCTACGCACGCAATGGCGCTGCGGATTCCCGTGGAGGGTGGTCTATACTATCAGCAGGTGGATGCTGAAAAGTATCGCGCAAGCTCGGTTCGTCGTTATGACCAGGCTCAAAGTAATCATACATCAAAGTAAGGCGTTTCATCCACGGTTGGTGGGGGCGGGTGCGGCGGGTGGAAAACCGCCGCTACTTGAGACAAGTGCGAGAAGGGAGTCGAGGCCATGGCGCTTTTAGATCCGTTGCCTAGTTCAGCGTGGAACGAACGCACTGCTCGTCATCTTCTTAGCCGCGCGGGGTTTGGGATTCCGCGGGAGCGCGTGGGGGAGTTGACGCGCGTTGGCCGTGAGCATGCCGTCAACGCGATGGTGGCCTACGAGGCGTTACCTGGGGTGGCGCGCGAGCCGTCGTATTTGCCCAAGGCGGATGATTATTACGCGTATCGGGTGGACATGGTCGGCGGGGATCCCGATGACCGCAGGGCGGCGCGTCAGAAGTTCATCCAGGAAGAGAATGGCCGCGTGCAACAGTTGCGCGAGTGGTGGCTGAATCGGATGCTGGCTTCGCCGCGGCCGCTCGAAGAGAAGATGACGCTGTTTTGGCACGGCCATTTCGCCACATCGACGCAGAAGGTCAAGTACTCGCGGCCGGCGTTCGAGTTGAACCAGCTATTCCGCGCAAACGCGACTGGAAATTTCAAGACCTTGACGACGAAAGTCGGACAATCGCGCTCGATGATCGAGTATCTCGACAACCACCGCAACATCAAGGGCAAGCCGAACGAGAATTGGGCGCGCGAGCTGATGGAGCTTTTCACGCTCGGCGCGGGGAATTACACCGAGGCGGACATCAAGGAATCCGCGCGGGCGTTCACGGGTTGGACGTTCAGCGATCAGGGATTCGCCTATCGCGAGGAAGTGCACGATTTCGGCGAAAAGACGTTTTTCGGCGAGCGCGGCAATTTCGATGGCTGGGACATCATCGACATTATTTTTCGTCAACCGCAGGCCTCGCGGTTCATGGCCGAGAAGTTGTGGCGGTTTTTCGCCTACGACGAGCCCGAGCCGGCGTTGGTCGAGGAATTAGCCGCGGCGTTTCGCGAACATCATTACGAAGTGAAGCCGGTCTTGCGGACAATGTTCAGTTCGCAGGCGTTTTACTCGGAACGCGCGATGGGCACGCAGATCAAGAGTCCGGCGCAATTCGTCGTGCAACTCGCGCACGATCTGCGGCTCGATCCCGTGCCGTATCGCGATATGGCCCGCGCATGCGCCGCGCTGGGACAAAACCTCTATGCGCCGCCCAACGTCAAAGGTTGGGACGGCGGCCGCGCGTGGATCAACGCGAATGCGCTCGTCACGCGCTACAACTTGCCGAAGGCTTTGCTGATGGCGAGCGTGGTGACGGAAGAAGACGGGGGCGGCGAGATGATGATGAGCAGCGGCCCGGATTCGATCACGCCGCTCGAGCGCGGGATTAGCCGCGCGAAATCGATCTTCCGTCAACTGCCGCGCGAGGAACGACTCGAACTGCGCGACCAATTGAAGGATGCGCCGGGATTCGAACGCCAGGCAATTCTCGATCGGTATTTGTTGCAACGCCCGCTGGATGGGATATGGGACCCACGGAACGTGCTCGACGATATTCCGTTTGGCACGGCGGGGGAATGCGTTGAACGCATCGCCTCGCGCTATCTTGCGGGATACATTAGCGCGGGGAACCGGCGCTTGCTCGTCGAAGCGCTGACGGGAAGCTCGGAAATCGATCGGGAACTCAAAATCGAGGACGTCGATGCGCAGCGGCTCGAGCAAACCTTGCGGCTCATGCTGAGCATGGCCGAGTATCAGTTGTGCTAACGTCACGCAGAGGGGATGAGCTTATGAGACACGGAATTTCGCGTCGGGACTTTATCCGCACGACGGCGTTGTTTTCGGCCATTGGCGTTGCGCCTCAATTTTTGACGAGAACGGTCGAGGCCGCGGGGACGCCGATCGCTGGGTTTAAGGACGATCGCGTGCTCGTGGTCGTCCAGCTTGGCGGCGGGAATGACGGCATCAACACGCTAGTGCCGCACGGCGACGACGCGTACTATCGGCTGCGTCCGAAGTTGGGTCTGAAGAACGATAAGATTCTGAAGATTGACGACTACGTCGCGCTCAATAGCCGCTGCTCCGATCTGATGCGGATGTACGAGGATGGGCGGGTCGCGATTGTCCAGGGCGTCGGCTATCCGAATCCCGATCGATCGCACTTTCGCTCGATGGAAATTTGGGAGACGGCATCGAGCAGCGACGAGTATATGAGCAGCGGGTGGATTGGCCGCTACTTCGATCACCATTGTTCCGGCACGGCGGCCCGTCCGCAGGCCGGCGTCGCGGTGATGAACGAACGCCCGCAGGCTTTCGATGGCAAGAGCGGTCTCGGCATTTCGTTTGAGAACCCCGAACGTTTCGGTTGGCAACCGGGCAAGGGCGCGGACACCGAAGCGAATTTCGCCAAGCTGAATGCGCCGACGGGCAGCGGTGACAGCAATCTCGATTTCTTGCGTCACGTTACGTCGAATGCGATTTTGAGCAGCAAGGAAATTCGCGCGGCGGCCGAACGCGCGAAGCTGGAGTACACGAGTTCGAAGCCGCTTGATCGTTCGCTGGATACGGTTGCGGCGTTAATTCGCGGGAATCTCGACACCCGGATTTACTATGTGTCCGCGGGGGGATTCGACACGCACGCATCGCAATCGGGCAAGCACGACAATCTCCTCGGGCAGGTGAGCGAAGGGCTCAAGCGTTTCCATGACCGCTTGCGGAACGACGGCACGAGCGATCGTGTGGTGACGATGGTGTTCTCCGAATTTGGCCGGCGCGTGCAGGAGAATTACAGCGCCGGCACGGACCACGGCACGGCGGCGCCGATGTTCATCATCGGCGATCCAGTCAAGCCGGGGCTTTATGGGAAGTATCCGAGTTTGTCGGACCTCGACGACGGAGATTTGAAACACAACGTCGATTTCCGGAGTGCGTACGCGACGTTGCTCGATCGGTGGTTTGAAGTAGATAGCGCGAGCCTGCTCGGCGGGAAATTCGAGACATTGCCGCTATTGGGATGATGTAGGTTTGTAGTTCCGCATTCATGCCGGATTAACCCGAAAACCCAAATAAATACAGGCGACTAGGAACCTTTGGAACTACAAACCTAGCGCGGGATGATTCCTCGGACCTTACTGAGTAGCGCGTCGGCCTTGTAGGGTTTTCGGAGGAATCCTTGTGCGCCGAGGGATTCGAGGCGGCCTACTACTTCGTCGTCGGAATAGCCGCTTGAGAGCAACACACGCGTGTCTGCCCGTAGCTGGCGGATTTCGCGGTAGACTTCTTCGCCGCTGAGGCCGGGCATCGTGAGGTCGAGCACGACGGCGTCGATTAGGTCCGCGTGTTCGCGGAACATGCGGACGGCTTCCTCGCCGTCGCGGGCTTCGATGACGGCTAGGCCCGCGCTCTCGAGCACGCGTCTTGCGAGCAGGCGGACGTAGGACTCGTCGTCGGCGAACAGGACGGTCGCGCTCGCGCCGTCGTCCTGGTTCCATCGCCTGTCGCCGTTGGATCTTGCCGGCTCGGGGTTTAGTTTTCGTTCGACGACGTTCCCGCCGGCGTTCTCGGCGGGCAAGTAAATCTTGATGGTGGTGCCGCGGCGCGGCCGGCTACTGACGGAAATTGTGCCGCGATGGCTCCGCACGATTCCGAGCACGGCGGCGAGGCCCAAGCCGCGTCCGGTGAATTTGGTCGTGAAGAACGGATCGAACATCCGCTTGCGGACTTCTTCGTCCATTCCTTTGCCCGAATCGGTGACTTCGAGGCACATGTAGGTGCCGGGGCTTAACGGATCGACGGCGATGTCATCCGCATCGATCGGCACCGCCGTCTCGAAGACCGAGGTGCGCAGGAGGATGCGGCCTGGTCCGTCTTCGAGCGCGTCGGACGCGTTGGTGATCAGGTTCATCACGACTTGGCGGATTTGCGTGGGGTCGGCGGCGATTTCCGGCAGTTCCTCCGGAAAATCGTATTCGAGCCGGGCTTTTTTCGAGATCGAGGCGTGCAGGAGTTGGACCATTTCTTCGATGAGTTGGCCGACGGCGATGCGTTCGGTGACGAAGTGGCCTCTGCCGGAATACGCGAGCATCTGATGCGTCAATTCGGCCGCGCGGGTCGCTGCTATTTCAATTTCCGCGAGGTGCTTTTGCACGGCGTCGTCGACGGCGAGTTCCTCGCGGGCGAGACTCGCGAAACCCAGCACGCCCACGAGCAAGTTGTTGAAATCGTGCGCGATACCTCCGGCGAGCACGCCGAGGCTTTCCAGCTTTTGCGCATACTGGACCTGCGCCTCGAATTGCCGGCGTTGCTCGTCGGTTTGGCGACGTTCGAGTTCCGCCTCGGCCCGCGCGGCGAAGACCGACAGGATGGACATGCCGAGGCTTTCGTTCTTAATCGGCGCGTCGTGCATGACGACGAGGAGTCCAATGGCTTCGCCGGCGGCATTACGCAACGGCGCGCCGAGATAACCCTGGACTCCCATCTTCGCGAGGAGCGCGTCCTGTGGGAACAATGCCTGCACGCCGCTTGGATACGAGCACGCCCGCTGGTGGATGACGTTCTGACAGGGCGTACCGCGCAGCTCGTAGGTGAAATTTTCCCCGTGTGCGCTCCCGTTCCAAACGGCGCGTGTCTCAATCGAATCCTTGGATGGATCGATTAGCTCGCCGACGAGCGCGTAGCGCATTTCCAAAGCGATGGCCAGGTGCTCGACGAGCGAATGGAAGAAGGCGTCGCCCACCGTGCCCGAGGTGCCGCGGACAATCGAAGCAAGGGCCACCTGAGATTTTCGGGCTTCGGTAACGTCGGTGCCGACCAGCACGACTTTGCACACGTCGCCCCGATCGTCGAGCACCGGCCCGACGCGGCAGTCGTAGTGCGCGATGCTCCCATAATCGCCTGCGCCACGAACTTCGCAATACTGCGGCGATTTCGTTTCGCAGACGGCGGCGATGCACCGGCGTAGGACGTCAACGTCTTGAGGTTGAACGAATTCGAACGTCGACGTGCCGATGGCGTCCTGGAGTGAAATCCCCGCCGCGGTGCGATTGGCCTCGATGATCGTTCCATCTGGCCGCAGCGTGATCACGTAATCGCGAACGGCGTCATAAACACAGCGCAGGTTCTTTTCGAGTTCGCCGACGGATCGTTCCGCTTCGAGGAGCGAAGCCAGGGTGACATTTCTCCGCGCGAGATCGGCCCGCGCGCGAAAAATCTCCATGCCGATTTGAAATAATCCGACGAGCAAGAGGATGAGCCCGACCGGCGCGAGCAGACTCAGCGCGCTTTCGTGGTAGGCGCCTTCTCTTCCCATCAGAAGGACACTGTCGAAGAAGGGGAGGGTGCCCGTGAGCCAAAGGATCCGGTGCAACAGGATCAATCCCATGGCCACGACGAGAATGGTTTTGGCCGCCCTGGATGCCCCGGTTTTGGCGGTGTATACCGCGATAACGCCGGCCAGCGCGGTCGAGCCGCAGATGGCGAGCAACGGGGTGAGGAACGGCGGGCCTAGCGCTGCCCAACCGAAGCCGACCGACAAGCACTTGAACACCACGAGGAAGCCGAAGAGACAGAAGATCGCTCGGCGTCCATCGCCGGAGAAAAGTCGACCGCCGGCGGTGGCGAATCGCGAGTTCACAACCTGTTCCATGGCCCCCATTCCAATGAAAACTTGCCCCCAAGCTTCAGGGAGTATAGCGCGTTGGAGCGGGGAACTGTGAATCGGGGATCTCTTGAGCCCTTGCCCGGCTGAGGACTCTAGCGTCTTGGGATTGCAGAGAGGCCCACTCGGAGAGTGGCGTTACCGGGGGCCGTGAATGGCGGTGGCTGGAACTGGATTGGCGAAGCGGGGGTTTAATATAGTGGTGTCATCTTGGGCTGCTGGGTTCCACTCAGTGTGCGGGCCGGGGTGTGTCCGGGTGTCAAACTAACCACGTTGTGCAGTAATAAAAAAACAGTGAATTGGAGAAGAGCTATGTCGAAAGCGGTATGGATCGGGGCGATTGCGTTGGCGATCGCGACGCTCGTTCCTGCGGGTCAAGCGCTTGCGCAACCCTCAGCGGACGAGATTATCGGCAAGTACATCGAGGCAATTGGTGGCAAGGCGGCGATCGAGAAGATTAAGACGCGCAAGACCGTCGGCAAGTTTTCGTTGCCAGACATGGGCATCGAAGCGCCCATGACAACGATTCAGGCTCCGCCGAATATGTGGAGCGAGGTCAATGTCGAATCGATGGGCATGATGGTTCACCGTGGCCTTTCGGACGGCGTGGCGTGGGAATTGAACCCGATGCAAGGCCCCCGCGTCTTAGAAGGCGGCGAAAAGGCCGGCATGATCCGCCAAGCCTCGATCGAGCCGTGGTTGGCCTGGAAAGATCACTACAAGGACGCGAAGGTCGAAGGCGAAGAAGCTGTCGGCGACAAGACGGCGTACAAAGTCGTTCTCACGCCGAAAGAGGGCGATCCGGAAACCTATTTCTTCGACAAGGCCGATGGTCTCCTCATCCAGACCCAGCAAACGACAGAGGGAATGGTTGTCACTGGCACGATGAGCGAATACAAAGAAGCCGACGGCGTTAAGGTTGCCTCGAAAATCGAGCAGGCCGGCGGCATGATGGGCACAGTCGTCATCAGCTTCGACACGATCGAGAACAACGTCGAGGTCGATCCGGCACAGTTCGCCCTGCCAGAAGAGATCAAAGCGCTGCAAAGCGGCGCGACCCCCGAACCAGCAACAACCACCCCGTAATTCTTTCCTTCGGGCCGGCGTTTGGTTTTGCGCCGGCCCGAAGTGTTTTTTCGGGTCTACGTCAAGGGTTTCGGGTTTAGGGAGATGGAGCTCCCCGCCTACCGCGGGGCTGTTGAAAAGTCGAGATTCCCACGGCCGCGGCGCAATGCACTAAGGCGCGCCGCCTCGAATATGCGGTTCTTCGTGTCCTTCGTGCTCTTCGTGGTGAATCTTTCCTTATTCGACAATCGCTTAGATCCTAAGTCAGTGCCATTCGTGGCTGTCCTCGTTTCATTGCATCCCTCGATTCCTTCGTGCCAAGATTCCGCGCCGGATTCGGCCGGCGGCGGCGGCGGTGGATGGAAACCTACTATAGCCTTTCATTTCTTCTCATATTGGACGGCGTCCTCGCGTATGTCCTTCTCCGCAATTTCGTTAAGCTGCGGTTCGAATTCCTCCAGTATGCCGGCGCTGCGTTCGTATTCGAATTGCTGCGCCAGATCTTCAACATCTCGATCTCGGCGCACACCAATCCGCTGATACCTATCGTCCTGGGCGGCGCCTGCATCGTTTCCCGGGGCGCGTTCATCCTCCAGGCAGCCGCGAGTCTCACCGATCTTCGCCTTCGTTGGACGCATCATCTCCCAATCGTCGGCACCTATGTCGTCCTCACGATTATCACACTCCGAACGTCGTTCCCGGCCCAAGTCGACTGGATACTCGTGTCGAGCCCGGTGATCTTTCAGCACATCGCGGCGGCCGGCGTAGTGGCGCTCCGTACGAACAAATACACGCAGGGCCGCATCGCTCTGTCCATTACGCTTGCGATGTCCGCCTTATTTTTGACGCTTATCGCCATCTTGGCCGCGCAAGCGGGCGTGCTTTTTGGGCTTTACTACCTGGCGGATTCGCTCAGCTTTTTGCTATCCGGCATTGTCTTCGTCCTCGTGGCGTTCGAAAGCGTGCAGAACGATCTGCTCGCCGCTCAGCGACAAACGCTCGATTCTCAAGAGCGATACAGACAAGTCTTCGATTCCGCGTTCGATGCCATCGTGACTCTGGATAAGAAGGGCCGCATCACAGATTTCAATCCCCGCGCGGAGGTCATCTTCGGAATCGATGCGGCACGAATGCGCGGAAAGCCGTTCGCGCGGGCGCTCATCGACGAATCCGATCGCGCCAGCGTGAAGGAATCGATCGCGTCCGCGGCGAGAGGCGAGTCGACGGGGGCATGGTCGACTTTGGACGTGCTGGCGGAACATCACAAGGGGCACAGTTTTCCTATCGAGTTGATCGTGCGGCCCGCGAGGATCGGAACATCCAACGGCGTTACTCTGTTCGCACGCGACCTTTCGCGGCAGCGAGCCGACGAGGAAGAGCGCCGCAAGTTCGACGCGCAGTTGCAGCACACGCAGAAGCTGGAAAGCCTGGGGGTGCTCGCGGGCGGCATTGCCCACGACTTCAATAATTTTCTCGCGGGCATCATGGGATTCGCAGGCCTTGCGCGCGAGGCGTTGCCGGACGATTCGCCCGCTCGCGACGACGTGCGCGAAATCGAGCAAATCGCGGCGCGGGCTGCCGACCTCACCAACCAGTTGCTCGCCTATTCGGGGCGGGGCGCGTTGGTTCAGCGGCCAATACAACTTTCCGCTCTCGTGCGCGAAATGGAAACGCTTCTGCGGAGCACGGCGAGCCGGGAGGCGGAACTTGTATTCGAACTCGAACGGAACTTGCGGCTCGTCAAAGCGGACCCGTCGCAGTTAAGCCAAATCGTCATCAATCTGGTGACGAATGCCTCCGAGGCGATCGGCGAGAACGCGGGCACGATCCGCATCAGAACGGGGGAAGCCGAGTTTACGCCCCAGAAATCAGAAGGCACGTTTGCCAACGGGTTCATCTCGCCCGGCCCGGCTGTGTTCTTGGAAGTGTCGGATACCGGCTGCGGGATGGACTCCACGACGCGCGACCGCGTCTTCGATCCGTTTTTTAGCACCAAGTTCACCGGGCGCGGCCTGGGAATGGCGGCCGTGGGCGGAATTGTGCGGCGTCACCGCGGCGCGATCGCCGTCGAGTCCACACCGGGCAAGGGCTCTTCGTTCCGCGCCTATTTCCCCGTCCACAAGGAGGCCGAATCGATCGCGTACGTGACGCCGCCCGATCCCGAGATGCTTACGGGCGCCACCGATTGGTTTCAAGATGGTGTCGCTCTCGTCGTGGATGACGACCCATCCGTCCTCGCGCTCGCTCGGCAGGTTCTCGAGCGCCGAGGATTCTCGGTCATCCCTGCTAGGGACGGACAGGAGGGCATCGATCGATTCAGAGAAAACGCCGCGAATCTGACCTTGGTCATA
>JBGTJY010000073.1:0-3602 GCA_041744855.1 Candidatus Hydrogenedentales bacterium | reverse complement strand
GTGAACGGTTATGCAGCCCGCTCGGTTCCAGCAGTTCGTCCAGCACCGTCCGCAGCCGCCGCAGATACATCTGCCGAAAGGGCGGATGCTCGAAAATGACATTGTATAGCGGATTGCGCCCGCGATCCTTCGGTCCCGCGCGATAAAGACTCAGCGGCGTGTCGGCATAAAGGCGATCGTCGAAATAGGTTTTCGTCCAGGTGCGACCCCAGGTGAGATCGACATCCCACGGCAACAACGACCACTCGCCGGTGTGGCGCGTGTCGCGGTACAGATAATAGTTCTTGTGCCCATGATCGCCGCTATTGATCAGGCTCATCGCCACCAGATAGCTGATGCATTGAGGAATGTTGAGGTGGTCCAGCGCATAGGCCACGCGGTCGGGCAGGGGACGATGCTCCGACAGCGCCGCGGCCAGTGTGGCGAGGTCTCGCGCGCCTTCCTGTTTGCGAGTCTTTTTCTCCGCCGAACCAATCGACGGCAGCGGGGCATATATTTTGTAAAGCGCACCCTGCGGGTCGAGACCCACTCGCGCCAGCCAGCGGTCATTGCCATCCTCCACCGCTTCAGCCAGGCAGAAAAATTCGCCGTTATGTTGAACGCGAATCGGAAACGCGAAATGCCCGATGCTCCCCGCCGCCTCGATCATTTCGTAGCTGAGGCTGTTCCGGATTTTCGATTTGTCCGCGAAGTTTCCCAGAATCTTCAAATCAGAAACGCGCGCCGCGTTGGTGCGATAACGGAAGCGATGGTCATGCGGAAAATCAAGGTTGAAGCCCGGCTTGGGAAAGGTTGATGAAAATTGCCCATGCGGGGCGAGGGTTACGTTGTCATACAGCTCGCCCCCATGAAACAGCACCGCTCGCGTGGGCGCCTCATTCACCGGCGGTCGCGAAGGCGTGAAGAGATGATACACCGGCAAGCGTGTTGCGACGGTATCGGGAACGAGCGTTCCTTCGTAACCGGAATAACCAGCGCGATTCGCGAAGAGCGGCCAGCGCGCAGCGCGCCCCGCGGCATCCTGCGCCGTCACAGTATAGCGAATTATTTGCCCCGGCTTCGCGACCCCTGGGGGAATCGTCGCGCCAAAAATCCCGAGGCCGTCATCCTGCATCGGCACCGCAACTTCGCGCGCGAAATTCACCCGATAGCGCAGCGTCACACTTGCGATCTCTGAAAGCGCCGCCGTCACCGCCACATTAATTCGGATCGCCTCGTCTGACTTTTGTGGCTGCAGGGGATTCCGCTCCACTTGAAAAATTCTCGGGCCAGTTGAAATCGGAGGCGCGTTGGATGCGCCTGGTGTCGAGTTCGCCAGATAAGTATGCAGCACCGTATCCTCGACCATGGCAGTGCCAAACGAAATTCCCGCGACCTGTGGTGGATAATTCTCGATTGCTGAACTTTCTCCCGCCGGACCTTTTAGAATAATCTCGCCGCGATCCGCCTTTAGCTTGAAACTTGTGTGCAACGGCGCGCCCGGCTCTGCGCGGTCTTTGCCGGAAGCGAACACAATCAGAAATCCTCCAGGCGCAAGATTGTTCGCAGGGAAGCTCCAGAATTTTTTCTGAGCCGGATCGTCGCCGATCCTCCAGCCCGCGAGATCGACCGCCTCTTTCGAGATGCTCTGAATCTCGATCCAGTCTGGCGTATCGCCATCCTCATCGACGAGACCCTGCCGGCCTCCCGCGGAAAACTCGGTGATGCGAAGAGGCGAATCCGCGCAGATCGCGCTCAAAGCGCCCAACCAGAACCAGATCATTGTGGTTCGCCAGAGCATAGGTGCGATGAAGAGCAGAGCACGTCAGCGGCAATCCGCGCAAGCGCGCAAATGCCCGCTTTTTTGGCCAGTTTTTCGCCCGCTTGGACGGTGCGAAAGAGGAGGTGCATTCCCATCCCAAACTGGTATTTTCCTACGGAATAGGCCCTGGCAGGCCCGCACAGGTCGTTTTTGCAGATTTTGTGCTTGCCATGCCAATTTGTGGATGAATAGCGGCCTGAATGACAGAGTCTATTGTTGTTAACAGAGAGATGCAAAGCCCGGAAGGGATGTTGTGAAAACACTGGAAACAGTTAGATTTCTCGCAGAAGGCAAGATCAACCGGAACCGGCTTTTGACCTGTAAATTGCAGGGTTGTAGAGTGGGAAGGTCCCTATGAAACGTAGCTATAAAAAAATGCTCAGTGTGCTCGGCGCGATCATCCTCGCGGCCCCATTCACGGGTTGCGAAGCGGACGCGGAAGAGACCAATGACGTCGCGACCAATAGTCCCGCCGCCAGCGCCTCTCCTCCCGCCACTGACGGTTCTGCGGGCACCAATTCAACCGCCGCCGCCGTTTCGGACAACGGGGGCACCAATGCCGTCACCCAACAGACCACTATCATTCAGCGGATCGAGCCGACCATCCCCCCCGACGTGAGTCTTTCCAGTGGCGTCCGGGAAGTGGTGAGACTCCTGCAATCCGGCGTGAGCGAAACGGTGGTGCTTTTGTTTGTCGAGAAGTCGACCGAATCTTTTGAATTGGATGCGGCGGATATCGTTTACCTGAATGATATCGGCGTGCCGCCGACGGTCCTCGCGGCGATGTTGAACCACGACGGAGCCAATCCCGACATTCTGCACGATGCGCTCAACACCAATTCCGTGCCGGTGGCGACCACTCCTCCGGCCGTCCCCGTCTATGAGCAATCCAACTACGGGGCGCAAGCGCCCGCGGTTCAAGTGAGCAGTAATTACGTGGCCGCTCCGCAATACGCCGGTCCGCAGTACGGCGGCACTGCTGCGGTTGAAGATCCAAATGCCCAGGCTCCGCAACAGCAAGTCGTGGTCGAGCAACAGCCTCAGGTCATCGTCACGCAGCCTGCAGTAACCTACAGTTACTTTTATAATTCCCTCTCACCTTACGGTTCCTGGGTTTACCTCACCGACTACGGTTGGTGCTGGCAACCGACCATCGCGGTCACTCATCGCTCCTGGCGTCCATACCTCCATGGCGGACGCTGGTTGCATAGCGATGCCGGTTGGTACTGGCATTCGGATTATTCCTGGGGTTGGGCACCGTTCCATTATGGCCGCTGGCATTCCTCCGCGCATTTGGGTTGGGTCTGGACTCCTGATTATACCTGGGGCCCGAGCTGGGTCACCTGGCGTCGTGGGGTCGATTATTGCGGTTGGGCGCCGTTGCCTCCGCGCTGCTATGTCCGGCCGGGCATCGGGTTCAGCTATTGGGGCAGCAATGTAGGATTTAGTTTCGGCTTCGGCTACAGCCACGATTACTACACTTTCGTGCCTACGCGCCGTTTTTGTGATCGCCGCGTGATCGATCACGTTGTTCCCACCGATCGCTCGCGCAATATTTATCGCGACAGCACCGTCGTGAATAATTACATCGTGGGAAACAACAACACGATCATCAATAACGGCGTCGGCCGCGATTATGTGGCGCGACATTCCAGCGAGATTCCACGTGTGCGCGTGCAGGATTCTACAGGCGGTGGGCGGGTGCAACCAGATCGCCTCGTTCGCAACGGCTCGGAAACGGTCGTTTACCGTCCGCAACGTCCCGCTCCGACGCTGGTCGCCGCTCACGAAGCTGCGGTCG